>NZ_JBJHAH010000020.1:0-67967 GCF_054050915.1 Modestobacter sp. SYSU DS0875
CCACCGCACCCGAGGTGTCGCCCTGGATCGCCTCCACCCGCCGCGCGATGTCCTCCGTCGCCCGCGCCGTCTCCTGCGCCAGCTCCTTCACCTCGTTGGCCACCACCGCGAACCCCTTGCCCGCGTCACCGGCCCGCGCCGCCTCGATCGTGGCGTTCAGCGCCAGCAGGTTCGTCTGCTCCGCGATCGAGGTGATCGCCTTCACCACCTCGCCGATCTCCTTCGAGCTCTCGCCCAGCTTGGTCACCGTGGCCGTGGTGGCCTCGGCCTCCGTGACCGCCTGGGCGGCCACCCGGGCCGCCTCGTTGGCGTTCTGGCTGATCTCCCGGATCGACGCACCCATCTGCTCCGCACCCGCCGCCACCGTGCCCACGTTCCGGGACACCTCCTCCGCCGCCGAGGAGACGACGTTGGACTGCGCCGAGGTCTCCTCCGCCGACGCCGAGATCTGCGCCGACGAGGCCGACAGCTCCTCCGAGGAGGCAGCGACCGCGTCGGCCGAGGACACCACCGAAGCCATCACCGAGCGCAGCTCGACCACCGCGCCGTCCAGCGCAGCGCCCATCCGGCCGAGCTCGTCGTGGCTGGTGAGCCCACTGCTGACGGTGAAGTCGCCGTCAGCCAGTGCGGTGGTCACTGCCTGGACCTTGCGGGTGGCCCGGGCGATGCCGACCGCCACAGCCAGCCCGACCCCGATGGCGATCAGGAGGGCGACTGCGAGGATGGTCATCGCGCTCGTCGCCTGGGTGGTGGCCGACGAGCTGATCTCCTGGAATCTCTCCTGCGCCGCGGCGTCCTCGCGGTCCTGCAGGTCCCGGATGTCCGCCTGCATGGCTTCGACCAGCGGTGCGCCGGCCGCGTCGTTGGCAGCGATCCAGCCCTGGACGTCACCGGCGAGCGCAAGCGGCGCCAACACGGTCTGCTGAAAGGCCACGTACTCGTCGACGGTCGTCAAGAGGTGGTCGTAGGCCTTCTGGCGACCGTCACCCAGCCCGCCGGTCGCGTAGGCCTCGGCGAAGTCGTCGAACTCCGCCCGCAGCGGCCCCATCTGGTCCAAGGTGACCTGGGCCTCGGCCGGCCCGGTCGAGAGGATCGCGTCCCGGGCGAGGACACGCATGTCACTGATCCGGCGGTTCATGTCACCGGCGGCCGCGACGCTCTTGAGGTTGTTCTCGTAGAGCACCTCCGCCTTGTCAGTGGCCTCGCTCATGGCCTGCATCCCCAGCACGCCGATCACCCCCGCGCCGACCACGGGAACGGCCACGGCGACGAGGATCTTGGTCTTCACTCCTCGGTCCCCCCACCACGATGCGGTGTGGGCCAGCGGGTTTCCGGACATGAGGCTTCTCCTGGGGGTTCGTTCACCGGGGGCGACGAGCAGCGCACTGACCTGAGGGATCGGGCGGCGGCGTCGCACACAGGATGGAGAATCGGTGAGCTCGTCTCGGGCACCCGGCGGGTGTTTCGTGGAACGGATCCCATGAAATCCCACCTGGTCGTCACCGGCGCCCCTTTGTCGACACCCGGGAATGGTCGAACGTGCGATTGCGATGCCTGTGGACGACAACGGCTGGCACCTTCACCGGGGAAGGTGCCAGCCGCGGACGAGTTGCAGCAGAACCGGTCAGAAGGTGAAGCGGGCGACGCTCCCCCGCAGGTCGCTGGCCATCCGGGACAGCTCGTCGACCGCCTGCCGGGTCTGGGTCAGGGCCTGCGTGGTCGAGGACGCCGCGCTGGAGACCCCGGTGATGTTCGCGGCGATCTCGGTGGAACCGCCGGCGGCCTCCTGCACCGACCGGGACATCTCGTTGGTGGTCGCGGTCTGCTCCTCCACGGCCGAGGCGATGGTCAGCTGGAAGTCGTTGATCGAGCCGATGACCTCGGAGATGCGGCCGATGGCGGCGACAGCACCGGAGGTGTCGCCCTGGATCGCCTCCACCCGGCGGGCGATGTCCTCCGTCGCCCGCGCCGTCTCCTGCGCCAGCTCCTTCACCTCGTTGGCCACCACCGCGAAGCCCTTGCCCGCGTCACCGGCCCGCGCCGCCTCGATCGTGGCGTTCAGCGCCAGCAGGTTCGTCTGCTCCGCGATCGAGGTGATCGCCTTCACCACCTCGCCGATCTCCTTCGAGCTCTCGCCCAGCTTGGTCACCGTGGCCGTGGTGGCCTCGGCCTCCGTGACCGCCTGGGCGGCCACCCGGGCCGCCTCGTTGGCGTTCTGGCTGATCTCCCGGATCGAGGCACCCATCTGCTCCGCACCCGCCGCCACCGTGCCCACGTTCCGGGACACCTCCTCCGCCGCCGAGGAGACGACGTTGGACTGCGCCGAGGTCTCCTCCGCCGACGCCGAGATCTGCGCCGACGAGGCCGACAGCTCCTCCGAGGAGGCAGCGACCGCGTCGGCCGAGGACACCACCGAAGCCATCACCGAGCGCAGCTCGACCACCGCGCCGTCCAGCGCGGCCCCCATCCGGCCGAGCTCGTCGTGGCTGGTGAGCCCGGTGCTGCCGGTCAGGTCCCCTGCGGCCAGCGCCTCGGCGACGTCCTTGACCCGGTTGGCCGACCGGGCGATCGAACCGGCGACGAACCAGCCCAGCCCCAGCGCGACCGCCACACCGACCACGATGAGCAGGAGAGCGACGGTGCGCTGCTGCTCGTAGGACTCCCGGTTGTCGGCCGCCGCCTGCTCGGCCTCGGCGGACTCGATGGCCACGAGTTCACCGATGGCCTCGACCGCAGAGGTGACGAGGGGTGTCCCGTTGGCGGCGTTCTGCGCGATCCAGGTCGTGAAGTCACCGGCCTGGGAGAGCGGCACGAGCGCGATCTTCTGGTAGTCGACGTACTGGATGAAGTCGGTCTTGACCTCATCCAGCAGCTCCAGCTTCTGCGGGTTCTCGGTCCCGGCCTGGTACTCCTCGGCGACCGCGGCGAACTGCTCGGCCAGCTCGTCGATGCGCGCGACTGCTGCCTGCGGGTCGGTGCCGAGGATGGTGTCCCGCAGGTTGACCCGCACGTCCCCGATCCGGGCTTCCATCTCCGAGACCGCCGCGACCCCGCGCAGGTTGTCCTGGTAGAGGGCGTCGGCGGCATCGGCGGAGGTGCCGAGCGCCTGCAGCCCCGTGATGCCGATGCCGGCGGCCACGACGCCGGCGATGCCGGCGGTGGCCAGCACCTTGGTCTTGACGCTGCGGTCACCCCACCAGGAGCGGGTGCGGGCCGGGGTGGCAGGTGCGGGCATGGCGTTCTCCAGGACAGCGGGGGAAGAGCTAGCGGAGACCATGCTGCGGGATACGGAAACGCGCTGTACCCGTTCTCGAAGCGTGTCGCACAACCGGATGACCGAAATACTGGTGACCATTCCTGGGAATGCCCATGTCGACTTTCTCGCACCACACCCCCGAAACGCCACCGCGGCCACCACCTCGCCCGGGGAAGGGGGCGGGGCAGTGGCCGCGGAGGTGGTGCGGTGTCCCGGTCGAGTGACCGTCGACCGGAACGGGTCCTTCGGCGTTTCCCGGAGGTGGGGGGGGGGGGGGGGGGGGGGGGGGGGGGGGGGGGGGGGGGGGGGGGGGGGGGGGGGGGGGGGGGGGGGGGGGGGGGGGGGGGGGGGGGGGGGGCGTGGGGGGGGGCGGGTCTGTGGGGGGGGCGGGGCTGGCGGGGGCGGGGGCGGGCCCCCCCCCGCCCGGCCCCCCCCCCCCCCCCCCCCACGAGACCATTCTCCCGAACACGGAGGCAGTTGTCGCGCACCTGCAGGAAATGGTCGGGTGACCATTCTGGGGAGTCGACGAGTCGACCCGGTCCCACCGGTCACCGACACGACGACGGCCGCCGGCCTCCCGGAGGAGGCACGACGGCCGTCGTGGTGGGTGCGGTGGGGGAGTGGGTCCGTTCTCAGGCCCCGACCGCGCGGTTGACGTCGAGGGCCAGCAGCAGCTGGCCGTCGAGCTTGTAGGCGCCCCGGATCAGGTCGCGGGCGGCGCCGTCGAGCGTGTCCGGCGGGGCCTCGAAGTCACGGACGTTGACGTCCACGACGTCGGCGATGCTGTCGACCAGCAGGCTGACCGCCTCACCGCGCAGCCGGACGACGATGACGACCGCCTCCTGCCCCTCCGGGCGGGCCTTGCGGCCGAGGCGCTCGCGCAGCTCGATGGCGGTGACCACCTGGCCGCGGAGGTTGATCAGGCCGGCGACGGCCGGCGGCGCCAGCGGGACCCGGGTGATCCCCTGGCTGCGGAGCACCTCCTGCACGTGCTCCACCTCCACGCCGAAGAGGTCGCCGTCGAGCCAGAAGGTGGCCAGCTGCGCACTGGCCGGCATCGTCGCGGTCGCGCTGCTCATGTCAGACCTCCGTCAGGTGGTTGGGGGAGTGGGCCGGGGAGTCGCTGTCGAAGCCGAAGGCGGGGGAGTCGAAGCCGGTCCCCGGCAGCTCGGTGATCGGGGCGGTGCTGGTGTAGAAGGCCGGGTCGGCGGCGAGGATCGCGGCCCGGACGTCGAGCAGCTCGGTGACCCGGTCGCCGATGACCGCGGACCCCAGCAGGCCGAGGTCGTCGATGTCGCTCTGCACCGCGGCCTCGCCGTCGACGATGTCGAGGATCTCCTCCACGACGATCGCCACGCTGCGGCCGTGGTCGGCGTAGACGATGACCTCGAGCACCTCGCGGTCGGCGTCGCCGTAGGCACCCAGGTGCCGGTCCAGCCGGACGATCGGCAGGATCGCACCGCGGTACTGCACGACCTCGCGGGACCCGACGCGCTCGACCGTCTCGCTGCGCACCTGCTCGAGGCGGGTGACGGTGTCCAGTGGGATGGCCACCCGGCGGCCCCCACCGATCGCCGCGAGCAGCATCCGGGTCCGCTCGGCGGACGAGGCGGCCGCGGCGGCCAGCGCGTTGCGGTGCTCCTGGCGCTCGGTGGTCTCGGTGCGCAGGGCGCGGCGGGCCAGCGCCTGCACGTCGAGGATCAGCGCGACGGCGCCGTCACCCAGGACCGTGGCCCCGGAGTACAGGCCGATCTGCTTGAGCTGGCCGCTGACGGCCTTGACCACGATCTCCTCGGTGTTGATGACCCGGTCGACCACCAGGCCGAACCGGCGCCCCTCGGAGCTGAGCACCGCGATGACGACGTGGCCGTCGTGCCGGTCCGAGGGCAGGCCGAGCACGTCGGCGAGGTGGACGAGGGGGAGCAGCTCGCCGCGGAGGCGGTAGACCGAGGCGCCGCCGACGTCCTCGACCGCGGCGGCGGCCTTCTCCGCGTCCAGCGCCACGAGCTCCTGCAGGCTGATCTGCGGGATGGCGTAGCGGTCGCCGGCGCACTCGATGGTCAGCGCGGGGACGATCGCCAGGGTCAGCGGGATGCGCAGCCGCGTGCAGGTGCCGTGGCCGGGCACCGACTCGACCTCGATGGTGCCACCGATGGCCTCGATGTTCGTCTTGACGACGTCCATGCCGACGCCGCGGCCGGAGACGTTGGTGACCGCCGCGGCGGTGGAGAAGCCGGGCAGGAAGATCAGCTGCAGCACGTCCTGCGGGCTCATCCGGGACAGCGCGTCCGAGGTGAGCAGGCCCTTCTCCACGGCCTTGGCGCCGATCCTGGCCGGGTCGATGCCCGCGCCGTCGTCGGCGACCTCGACCACGACCTGGCCGCTCTCGTGCCGGGAGCGCAGGGTGAGCACGCCCTCGGTCGGCTTGCCGGCGGCGGACCGCCCGGCGGCGGGCTCGATGCCGTGGTCGACGGAGTTGCGCACCAGGTGGGTCAGCGGGTCCTTGACCGCCTCGAGCAGGGTCTTGTCCAGCTCGGTGTCGCGGCCCTCCATCTCCAGGCGGACCGACTTGCCGCACTGCAGGCCCAGGTCGCGCACGACCCGGGGCAGCTTGCTCCAGATGTGGTCGATCGGCTGCATGCGCGTCTTCATCGCGCTCTCCTGCAGCTCGCTGGCGATCAGGTTCAGCCGCTGGGAGGCACGGACCAGGTCCTGGTCGTTCTGCCGGCCCACGTACTGGACGATCTGGTTGCGGGTGAGCACCAGCTCACCGACGAGCAGCATCAGGTTGTCCAGCAGGTCGACGTCGACGCGGATGGTGCTGTCGGCGACGGCGCGCCGGCCGCTCTGCGCCTCGGGGGTGCCCGGCTCGGGAGCCAGCTCGCCGGCTGGCACGGCCGGAGCCGCCGGCACGGGGGGAACGTCCACGGGGACCTCCAGGGGGACCTCGGCCACGGCCGGGAGGTCGATGACCTCCGGAGCCGCGGTGCGGATGGACTCGACCTCCGGCGCCGGAGCGGGCGCCGGGACGACAGGCTGTGCGGCGGCCCTGGCGGGCGCCTTGCGGGCCGGGGCCTTCTTCGCCGGGGTCTTCGCGGCGGCCTTCGCCGGCGGCTTCGCGGCGGCCTTCGCCGGGGCCTTGCGCGCCGGGGCCTTCTTCGCCGGTGCCGGAGCGGCCGCGACGGGGGCCGGCTCGACCGGGGCGGGGGTGTCCTCGACCGGGGCGGGGGCGTCCTCGACGACGGGGGCGGGGGCGTCCTCGAGGGCCGCGCTGATCAGGGCCACCGTGTCGGCGACGTCGACCGTGCCCTCGCCGCCGGAGGCCTCGATGGCCGCCAGCAGCGCGCGGATGGAGTCGACCATCGTCAGCAGCGCGTCGGTGCGCGCGGGGGTCAGGTCCAGCGCGCCGTCCCGCAGCCGGGAGAGCATGTTCTCCCCGACGTGCGCGACCTCCTCCAGCCGGTTGAAGGCGAGGAAGCCGCTGGTGCCCTTGATGGTGTGGATCGTGCGGAAGATGCTCGACAGGCGCTCACGGGAACGGGGGTCCTGCTCCAGGGCCACCAGGTCCTGGTCCAGCTGGTCGAGGTTCTCGTGGCTCTCCACGAGGAACTCCTCGACGATGTCGTCCAGACCGTCCACGCGCCCGCCTCTTCCCTGTGGTGCCGCGGCGGGCCTTCCCCGCGCAGCGTCGGTTTCATCGGCACACCGCCGATCTCCTTGAGGGGAACCCAGGCGTCGTGCACGATTTTCTGCTCCGGACGCCACCGAACGGGTGAGGCCGGGCGCCGGCGTAACCCGGCGTGCTCTCAACCATCGGCAGGGGAGCGGGCCACCCTGACCGCCGGCGGGGCGGGGACACCCCCGAAGGGAGGGTGGCGGAGGAAGGGTGGGTCAGCCGCCGAGCGCGTCGGCGAGCCGGGCCAGCACGGCCCGGGCCCCGGCCAGGTCGGCGACCCGGTGGGCGGCCGCGGTCTCCCCGTCGCCGACCTTGACGGTCACCCCGTCGCCGCCCAGGGCGCGGAAGCCGTCCTCGTCGGTGACGTCGTCCCCGAGGTAGAGCGCCCCGTCGGCGCCGAGCTCGTCGCGCAGCCGCAGCAGCGCGGTGCCCTTGTCGGCGTCGGTGACGGCGATCTCCAGCACGTCCTTGCCGGGCTTGGGGGTGTGGTGCGGGCCCGCGGCGGCCGCGGCCCGTTCCAGCAGGGCCGGACGCGCGGCCGGCTCGGGCACGGTGCGCACGTGCACCGCGACGGCGGCCGGCTTCACCTCCAGCCGGGCACCGGGGACGGCGTCCACCAGTGGCGACAGCGAAGCCACCAGCTCGTCCCGGGCGGCCCGCAGCTCACCGGCGAGCGGACCGTCGAACTCCGCCCCGTGGCTGCCGATCCAGCGGAACGGCCCGGTGAGCCCGCTCGTCCGCTGCAGGTCCTCGACCCCGCGGCCGCTGACCAGCGCCACGGTGACGCCGTCGACGGCGGCCAGCCGGGCCAGCAGCTCGGCGACGCCGGGCTCGGGGACGGCGGCGGCGGGGTCGTCGCGCAGCCCGGCGAGCACGCCGTCGTAGTCGCTGGCCACCAGCAGCGGACGCCGGGCGGCCAGCCCGTCGAGCGCCGCGGTGAGCGCCGGGTCCAGCTCGGTCACGCCTGCGCCTGCAGGGAGGCGAAGAACGAGTTCGCCCAGTGGTCCAGGTCGTGCTTGGCGAGGTGCCGGCGCATCGACCGCATCCGCTTGGTCGCCTCCGACGGGTCCATGCGCAGCGCCCGGAGCAGCTGGTTCTTCACCCCGGCGATGTCGTGCGGGTTCACCAGCAGCGCCTGCTTGAGCTCGGCGGCGGCGCCGGCGAACTCGCTGAGCACCAGCACCCCGCGCAGGTCGCCCCGGGCGGCGACGTACTCCTTGGCCACCAGGTTCATGCCGTCGCGGTACGGGGTGACCAGCATGACGTCGGCCGCCCGGTACATCGCGGCGAGCTCCTCGCGCGGCATCGACTGGTTGAAGTACTGCACCGCCGGCCCGGCGATCGAGCCGTACAGGCCGTTGATGTGACCGACCTGCTGCTCGATCGTCTCGCGCATGGTCACGTAGTGCTCGACCCGTTCGCGGCTGGGCGTGGCCACCTGCACGAACACCGTGGAGGGCGCCTCGATGGCGCCGTCCTCCAGGAGCTCCTCGAACGCCTCCAGGCGCACGCCGATGCCCTTGGTGTAGTCGAGCCGGTCGACGCCGAGCACGATCTTCTCCGGCTGCCCCAGCTCCTCGCGGATCTCCGCGGCCCGGGCCAGCACCTCCGGTCTGCGGGCGAGCTCGTCGAAGGCGGCGACGTCGATGGAGATCGGGAACGACTTGGCCACCACGGTGCGGCCCTCGTAGCTGACCGTGTTGCCCTTGGTCGGCAGGTCGTGCAGCCGCCGGGCGAGGTTGACGAAGTTGGTCGCCGCGGCCGGCTGCTGGAAGCCGATGAGGTCGGCGCCGAGCAGGCCCTCGATGATCGCCGAGCGCCAGGGGAGCTGGGTGAACAGCTCGTACGGCGGGAAGGGGATGTGCAGGAAGAAGCCGATGGTCAGGTCGGGACGGCGCTGGCGGAGCATCGCCGGCACCAGCTGGAGCTGGTAGTCGTGCACCCAGACGATCGCGCCCTCACCGGCCACCTCGGCGGCGCGGTCGGCGAACCGCTTGTTGACCTGGACGTAGGAGTCCCACCAGTGCCGGTGGTACTCCGGCTTCTCGACGACGTCGTGGTAGAGCGGCCACAGCGAGGCGTTGGAGAAGCCCTCGTAGTACCGGTCGACCTCCTCCTCCGACAGCGCCACGGGCACCAGCTGCATGCCGCCGGACTCGAAGGGCTCGGGCGCCGCACCGGCCGCTCCGGACCAGCCGACCCAGGCGCCGCCCCGGCCGGCCACGAACGGCTCCAGGGCGGTGACCAGCCCTCCGGGGCTGCGCTGGTAGCGGGTCGTGCCGTCGGGGTCGGTGACCTGGTCGACCGGGAGCCGGTTGGCGACCACCACCACCGGGCTGTCCGCGACCACCTGTGCACCTCCACCGTCGGGGTCCTTGTCGGCCCTGACCCTACGCAACCGGTGGGATCCCGCGCGCCCTCAGCTGCTCAGCGGGCCAGCGACCAACCGCCGGCGGCCGCCGCGAGGCCGAGCACCAGCGTCCCGGCGAGGTAGGCGAGGGCCCGGCCGACCGCCCGCTCCTCGACCAGCCGGACGACGTCGTTGGCGTACGTGGAGAAGGTGGTCAGCGTGCCGCAGAAGCCGGTGCCGACCAGCGCCAGGACGGCGGGGGAGACACCGCGCAGCCCGAGGAGCACCCCGAGCAGCGCGCTGCCGACGACGTTCACCGTGAGCGTGCCGACGACGCTGCCCCGGCCACGGCGGGCGACGGCCACCCGCTCGGCGAGCAGCCGCAGCGGCGCCCCGGCCAGCGCGCCCAGCACCACCCACAGCGCCGTCACCGGCGTCGTCCCCCGACCACCCGGACCCCGGCGACCGCCGCCAGCACCCCACCGAGCACCGAGGCGGCCACGTAGCCGGCCGCCGTCGCCCACGCGCCGCCGTCGGCCAGCCGCACCGTCTCGACGGCGAAGGTGGAGAACGTGGTGAAGCCGCCGAGCACGCCGGTGCCGAGGAAGGGCCGCAGCCAGGGGTGGTCGGGGTGCCGGGGGAACACCGCGCCGAGCAGGGCGCCCAGCAGCAGGCAGCCGGCCAGGTTGACCAGCAGGGTGGCCCACGGCCACCCGCCGGCGGGGGAGGGGAGCCCCTCCGCGACGCCCCAGCGCGCCAGGGCACCGAGCGCACCGCCCAGCGCGGCGGCGACGTACCCGGTCACCGCCGGCGGGTCTCGGGGAACAGCAGGTCGACGAAGCGGGCCGCGGTGGGCTGCGGCTCGTGGTTGGCCAGGCCCGGACGCTCGTTGGCCTCGATGAACACCGCGTCGGGCCCGGTCACGTCGGGCACCAGGAAGTCGATGCCGGTCACCGGGATGCCGATCGCCCGGCTCGCCCGCACGGCGGCGGCGCCGATCTCCGGGTGCAGCCGGTCGGTGACGTCCTCGATGGTGCCGCCGGTGTGCAGGTTCGCCGTCCGTCGCACGCGGAGCCGCTGCCCGGACGGCAGCACGTCGTCCATCCGGTGCCCGGCGTCGGCGACCACCTCGGCCGTGGCGTCGTCCAGCGGGATGCGGGACTCCCCGCCGGTGGCCCGCTCGCGGCGCCGGCTGGTCTCCTGCACCAGCGCGGTGACGTCCTGGCGGCCGTCGCCGACCACCTCGGCGGGGCGGCGCAGCGCCGCGGCCACCACCTCGTGGTCGATGACGACGACGCGCAGGTCGTCGCCGGCCACCAGTTCCTCGACGAGCACGTCGGGGCAGAACTGGCCGGCGAGCTCGACGGCGCGGGCCAGCCCGTCGTCGTCCCGCACGCCGACGGTGATGCCCTTGCCCTGCTCGCCGCGGGCCGGCTTGACCACCAGCTCGCCGCACTCGGCGAGCAGCCCGCGGGCGGAGGTCAGGTCCGCGCCGTCGCCCTGGCCGTCGACGACGACGGCACGCGGCACCCGCACCCCGGCCCGCTCGACGATCCGCCGGGTGACCCGCTTGTCGTCGCACCGGCTCATCGCCACCGCGCTGGTGAACTCCGACAGCGACTCCCGGGCGAGCACGGAGCGGCCACCGAGGGACAGCCGGATCTCGCCCCACTCCGGGTCGGTGACCTGCACGCGGATGCCGCGGCGCAGCGCCTCGTCGGCGATGATCCGGGCGTAGGGGTTCAGCTCCTCCAGGCCGGCCGGGGGAGCGGAGAACAACGGGGTGTTGATCGGGTTCTTCCGCTTGACGCAGACCGCCGAGACCCGGTCGAAGCCGAGCTTGCGGTAGAGCGCGATCGCCCCGGTGTTGTCGTGCATGACCGACAGGTCCAGGTAGGCGCGGCCGCGGCCGATGTACCGCTCGGCCAGCACCCGGACCAGCGCCTCACCGGTGCCGGGCGGGGCGTCCTGCGGGTCGACCGCCAGGCACCACAGGCTGGTGCCGCCGTCGGGGTCGTCGAACCCGAGCACGTGGTCGACGCCGGTGACGGTGCCGATCACCGCGCCGGTGCGGCGGTCCTCGGCGACCAGGTAGGTGAACGTGCGGGTGCGGTGGTTGCGCCACATCGTGGCGGCGTCGCCCACCACCATCCCGGCCCGGGCGTAGAGGTCGTTGATCCGGTCCATCTCCGCCGCAGAGGTCACCGTGCGCACGAACACGCCCCGGATGACCTCCTCCCGGGGCCGGTACCGGTGCAGCGGGAGCCGGTAGACGTAGGAGGGGTCGATGAACAGCTCGTCGGGGGCCAGGCCGACGAGCACCTGCGGGTCGCGGGGGTAGATGCAGATGTCCCGGCGGCCGGTCTCCTCCGCGCGCAGCGCGGTCAGCACGCCGGAGAGGTCGGCGAACGTCTGACCGAAGACCAGCCGCCCCCAGCCCATGTCCAGGACGACGTCGGTCGCCATGCCGGCGAGGTCGTGGGCATCGGGCTGCTGCCAGGAGCGGCTGGTGAGCGGCGCGCGGGGCTCCCGTCGCGCGCGGTGGCCGGCCAGTCGACGCGGTGCACTGGTCACCCGCCCACCGTAGGCGACCCGGGTTTCGCCGGCGTTCCACGTGGAACCCGCCTGCCGGTTCCCTCGGGTCCGACGCGGCTGGACGGCTCGACCACCTCAGCCGTAGTAGAGGGCGACCGGCTTGCCGTCGATCTCCCGGACGTCGACGGGGGTGTCGTAGACGGCGGCGAGCACGTCGGAGCGCATGACGTCGCGCGCGGCGGCGTCGGCCACGACGACGCCGTCCCGCATCGCCACGATGCGGTCGGCGTAGGTGGCCGCGAAGTTGATGTCGTGCAACACGACGACCACCCGCTTGCCGAGCTCGTCGGCCATCCTCCGGATCAGCCGCATGATCTCGGTCATGTGCCGCAGGTCGAGGTTGTTCAGCGGCTCGTCCAGCAGGACGTACTCGGTGTCCTGCGCGAGCACCATCGCGACGAAGGCCCGCTGGCGCTGACCGCCGGAGAGCTCGTCGAGGAACCGGTCCCGGTAGGGGCCGAGTTCGAGGTACCCGATCGCGTTCTCGATGTGCTCGCGGTCGTGCACCGTCAGCCGTCCCCGCGAGTGCGGGAAGCGGCCGAACTCCACGAGGTCGTGCACGGTCAGGCGCGCTGCGACGTGGTTGTCCTGGCGGAGCACCGCGAGGGTGGTGGCCAGTGCGCTGGACGGCGTCGACGCGACGTCCATCCCGTCCACGGTGATCCGGCCCGCATCGGGCTGGATCAGCCGGCCGACGAGGCCGAAGAGCGTCGACTTCCCGGCTCCGTTGGGTCCGATCAGCGCCGTCACGCCCTCCCCGCCGAACGCGATCGAGACGTCGTCGACCACCGGCTGGCGGCCGTAGCGCTTGGTGACCTTCTCGAGCGCGATCACCGCGCCCCCTTCCGCAGCACGAGGTACAGGAAGAACAGGCCACCGGCGAAGTCGATGACCGTGGACAGGGTGCCGCCGAAGCCGAACAGCCGCTCGAGGACCAACTGGCCCCCCAGCAGGCAGATCATGCCGATGAGCACGGCGGCGGGCAGCGTCCACACGTGGCGGAAGGACCCCGCGTACGAGTAGGCGAGGTTGGCGACGATGAGGCCGAAGAACAGGATGGGCCCCACCAGCGCCGTCGAGGCGGCGATCATCACCGAGACGCCCACGAAGAGGACCATCACCACGCGCTTGTGGTCCACCCCCAGGCCGACGGCGGTCGGCTCGCCCAGCGTGAGGACGTCGAGGGTGCGCAGCAGCGGAACGACGGCGGCGCAGCCGAGGGCGACGAGGCCGGCGGTGAGCGCCAGCAGCGTCTCGTCGGGCCGGGTGAGGGAGGCGAACATCGCATCCGACAGGACCTGGAAGTCCAGCGGGTCGAGCATGCGCTGCATCCACTCGGTGAAGCTGCGGAAGAACGTGCCCAGCACGATGCCGACCAGCAGCATGAGGTGGATCGACCGCCGCTTGCCGCCGAACAGCCAGGTGAACAGCAGCACGCTGAACGCGACCATCACCACGACCTGGACGAGCCACAGCGTGAACTGGTCGAACGCCAGGAAGGCCGCCGACCCGGAGAAGAACACGATGAGGGTGGAGATCAGCATGTAGAACGCGTCGAACCCCATGATCGACGGGGTGAGGATGCGGTTCTGCGTGATCGTGTGGAACACCACCGTGGAGACGCCGACCGCCGTCGCGACGACGAGCATCGCGACCACCGTGAGGCTCCGGATGCGCAGCGCGAAGGCGAGCGACCCGGGGACGTCGGTGAAGAGGTAGGCGGCGGTCAGGGCCAGGACGACCGCGCCCAGCACGGCGAGACGGACCGGCGGGCTCGCCCAGGAGGCGGCGAGCCGGGTCCGGCGCAGGCCGGTCGGCTGGGCGCCGGACATCGCGGTCGTGGGGTCAGTGAGCACGGCTCCGCCTCCGCAGCAGCAGCCAGAGGAACAGCGCCGCACCGATGATGCCGACGATGACCGACAGCGGGATCTCGTAGGGGAAGCGCACGACGCGGGCGATCAGGTCGCAGGCGAGGACGAAGACGGCTCCGAGGCCCGCGACCCACGGGATCGCCCGGCGCACGTTGTCCCCGATGATGAGGCTGACGATGTTGGGGACGACGAGTCCCAGGAACGGGATCATGCCCACCGTGACGACGACTGCGGCGGTGATCACCGCGATGATCACCATGCCGACGGCGACGACCCGCCGGTAGTCCAGCCCCAGGTTGGTCGCGAACTCCTCCCCGAGACCGATCACGCTGAACCGGTCGGCCGCGAACCAGGCGATCCCCACCATGAGCCCGGCGACCCAGAGGAACTCGTAGCGGCCCTGCATGACGCTGGCGAAGCTGCCCTGCGACCACTGCCCGAGGGACTGCAGGAGGTCGAGCCGGTAGGCGAAGAAGGTCGTCACGGCCCCCACGACGCCGCCGAGCATGATGCCGACCAGCGGGACGAGCACCAGCTGGCGTACGGGCACGAACCGCACCACCCGCAGGAACACCCAGGTGCCGAAGAGGCCGAAGACCGCGGCCACGCCCATCTTCCCGACGACGGCCAGGCCGGGGAGGAAGACGATCGTGACGAGCATGCCGAGGGTCGCGAACTCGCTGACCCCGGTGGTGCCGGGCTCCACGAACTTGTTGCGGACGAGCATCTGCATGATCAGGCCGGCGATGCCCAGCGAGGCACCGACGAGGATCGCGGCGAGCGTGCGCGGGATCCGGCTGGCGACCAGCAGGAAGGCGGCGTTCCCGTCCGTTCCACCGCTGACCACCGAGCTCGGGGACACGTCGGAGACGCCGACGAACAGGCCGGTGATCGCCAGCGCGACGAGGAGGACACCGATGAGCACCCCCACCCAGGTGCGGCGCGGCCGCGCCCGGGTGGGGGTGCTCGACGGGGTGGTGGCGAGCGCCGTCAACGGTGGTCGGCGGCGCGCTCGGTGAGGGCCGGCACGGTCAGTCGGCGATCTGCAGGACGTCGTCGATCATGATCTGCGCGGTCTCGATGCCGCCGAACACGACGTACCAGGCGGTCGGGTCCAGGTAGTGGATCTGGTCCTCCTGGGCCGCGGTCGTCTGGGCGACGATCTCGTTGTCGAGCACCTCGGTGGCTGCCTGGGCACCCTCGGCGTTGGTGGCGGCGTCCCGGTCGACGACCCAGAGGTGGTCGGGGTCGGTCTCGAGCAGGAACTCGAACGAGACCGGCTCGCCGTGCGTGGCCGCCTCGATGTCCTCGACCACCGGCTGCACGCCGAACGTGTCGTAGATCAGGCCGCCGCGCGCGCCGCGGCCGCTCGCGTCGTCACCCGCAGGGGCCATCGCGCTGAGCCGGCCACCCGACACCATCAGGCCCAGGCCCGTGCCCGCGTCGGCGGTGACCTGCCGGGCGTCCTCGATGCCTGCCTCGATCTCCTCGACTGCGGCGGCTGCCTCGTCCTCGGCGCCGAGGACCTCGCCCAGGAAGGTGGCGTTGCGCTCCAGGGTCTCGGTGAACGAACCGCGCATGCTCAGGTCGACGGTCGGCGCGATCTCGCTCAGGTCCTCGTACAGCGCCGAGGAGCGGCCGCCGATGACGATGAGGTCGGGCTGCTGCGCCTCGATCGCCACGAGGTCGGCCTCGAAGAGCGTGCCCACGTTGTAGGCGTCCTCGGCGAGGCTGTCGCTGAGGTAGGCGGGCACCGAGTCGAGCGGGGCGCCCGCGACCTCGCCGCCCAGCGCGCCGATGGTGTCCAGGCTGGCCATGTCGAAGACGACGATGTTCTCGGGGTCCTTCGGGACCTCGACCGTCGTCTCCTCGTACTGCGGGTCCTCGTCCTCCGCGGCGGTGTTGCGGTCCCAGGTGAAGCTGACGGTGCCGGACTCCTCCGCGGCCGCGGTGTCGGTCGCGGCGTCCTCCCCGCAGGCGGTCAGCGCGAGGAGCGCCGAGAGGGACAGGGCAGTCGCGGCGAACGGCCGGGACATACGGGGCATGCGGGGCTCCAGTGTCGAACACGTTGAGGAAAGGCTCGCCTCACTTAGGCGTGCCTAACCAATCAGCACGGCCGCCGCTTGTCACCGTGTCGTGACCATTTCGTGACCAAGACGGTCACATGTCCCGCCCAGTGGGAACCAGACACCCGCGCGCCGGATTGCGCCCCTCGGGGGCGGGGCAGGAGGAGGCCATGCAGACACGCACGCTCCGCGACCTGACCGTCTCCGCCCAGGGTCTGGGCTGCATGGGGATGAGCGAGTTCTACGGCTCCGGTGATCAGGCGGAGGCCGAGCGGACCATCCAGCGGGCGCTCGACCTGGGCGTCACCTTCCTGGACACCGCGGACATGTACGGGCCGTTCACCAACGAGCGGCTGGTCGGCCAGGCGATCGCCGGCCGGCGGGCGGAGGTGGTGCTGGCCACCAAGTTCGGCAACGAGCGGGGCGAGGACGGGTCCTTCCGCGGCATCAACGGCCGGCCGGAGTACGTCCACGCCGCCTGCGACGCCTCGCTGCAGCGCCTCGGGGTCGACGAGATCGACCTCTACTACCAGCACCGGGTCGACCCGACCGTGCCGATCGAGGACACCTGGGGGGCGATCGCCGAGCTCGTCCAGGCCGGCAAGGTCCGGCACGCGGGCATCTCCGAGGCCGCGCCGGACACCATCCGCCGGGCGCACGCCGTCCAGCCGGTCACCGCGCTGCAGACCGAGTACTCGCTGTGGACCCGCGACCCCGAGGACGACGGCGTGCTGGCCACCTGCGCCGAGCTCGGCATCGGCTTCGTCGCCTACTCCCCGATCGGCCGCGGGTTCCTCTCCGGCCAGATCCGCAGCCTCGACGACCTGGCGCCCGACGACTTCCGCCGGCACAACCCGCGCTTCCAGGGGGAGGCGTTCGAGCAGAACCTCCGACTGGTCGACCGGGTCCGCGAGATCGCTGAGGAGAAGGGCGTCACCGCCACCCAGCTGGCGCTGGCCTGGGTGATGGCGCAGTCCGGACGCGACGGCAACCCGGCGGTCGTGCCGATCCCCGGCACCAAGCGGGTGCAGTACCTGGAGGAGAACGCCGCCGCCGCGCAGCTGGAGCTCGGCGAGGAGGACCTGCGCCGCATCGACGCGGCGGCGCCCGCCGGGACCACCGTCGGCGACCGCTACCCGGACATGTCCACCGTGCACCGCTGAGCCGGGCGAGGGGCAGGATGGGCGGGTGCGTCCCCGCCCGTCCGGCCCCCGCCGGTGAACACCCCGCTGCTCGTCGCGGTGACCGTCGTCGCCGTCGCCCTGGCCCTGCTCGGCGTGCTGAGCACCGCGCTGCGGCGGCGCATCGGCACCGCCCACCTCGCCGGCGCCGGGCTGCTGCAGCTGCTCGTCCTCGCGCTGGCCGGGGTGGCGGTCGCCGGGCTGGTCGGCGGGCACCGGCCCACGGACCTGGCCACCTTCCTCGGGTACCTGGCCAGCGTCGTCCTGCTGCCCCTGGCCGGGGTGCTCTGGGCGCGCACCGACCCCACCCGGTGGGCCGGCACGGTCATCGCGGTGGCCGCCGCCGCGGTCGCGGTCATGGTCTGGCGGCTGGACCAGGTGTGGGAGGTGACCGGTGGCTGAGCATGCCGATGCACCGGCCGAGTCGACCTCGGCGACGGCGGACACCACGCGCGGGCCCGGCCGGGTGCTGGTCGCCCTGTACGGCGTCTTCGCCCTGGCCGCCGGCGCCCGGGCGGGTGTGCAGCTGGCCACCCGGTTCGGCGAGGCACCGCTGGCGTACCTGCTCTCCGCGTTCGCCGCGGTGGTGTACCTGGTCGCCACCGTCGGCCTGGTGCGCGGCGGACGGGGCGGCCGCCGGACGGCGCTGGTCGCGTGTTCCGTGGAGCTGGCCGGTGTGCTCGTCGTCGGCACGCTCTCGCTGGCCGACCCGGTCGCCTTCCCCGACGCCACCGTGTGGTCGAACTACGGGCAGGGCTACGGCTTCGTCCCGCTGGCGCTGCCGGTGCTCGGCCTGCTCTGGCTGCGCCATCGGTCCGACGTCGCCGCCGAGCAGGGCTGATCCGCGGGCTGACCCCGCCCGGGTGGTCCGGACCTGTCGGTGGTGCCCAACCGAGTGGATCGCTAGGGTCGACGCCGTGGTGGACCAGGCCGGGGTGCCGGTGGACCCCGGCACCGACGTCCCGCTGGAGGCGGCGGCCGCCGTGGCCGCGATGGGCGCGCCGGTCGGTGACGACGAGCGCGACCAGCAGCAGTCGCTGGTCGGCGCCGCCGAGGCCGCGGTCACGGCCACCCACGGCGCCGGTCGGCAGGCCGTGCTGCCCGGTGTGCTGGCCGAGGTGCCGGTCGCCGTCCTCGTCATCGACCAGGGCGAGGGCACCGTGGTCTACGCCAACACCGCGGCGATCGAGCTGGCCGGCAACCCCCACCTGCCGCTGCCCATCGACACCTGGGGGGCCTCGGCCGGGTTGACCGACCTCTCCGGCGCCGCGCTGGCGAGCACGAGCAACCCGCTCTCCCGCCTGGCCCTGGGGCGCCCGGTCACCGGGGAGGCGGTCCGGCTCTCCGCGCGGCGCAGCTCCGACGAGCTGCGGGCCGGCGCCGCCGATGCCGCGGACGAGCAGCTGCTGTGGGTCACCGGCTTCCCGCTCTCTCGCGACGACAGCGACCAGCGGCTGGCGCTCGTCGTCTTCCTGCACCTGGACGAGGGCCACGCCACCGCCGACCCCGAGTCGCAGCTGAAGGCCCTCCGCGACCGGGCCGTCATCGCCACCGACATCGCCTTCACCATCACCGACCCGCGCCAGTCCGACAACCCGCTGGTCTGGGTCAACCCGTCCTTCAGCCGGATCAGCGGCTACAGCTACGCGGAGAGCGTCGGGCGGAACTGCCGCTTCCTGCAGGGACCGGCCACCGACACCGGGCGGACCGCCGAGCTGCGCACGGCCCTGGAGGACCACCAGCCGATCACGACGACGTTGCTGAACTACCGCAAGGACGGCACGGCGTTCTGGAACCAGGTGTCCATCACCCCGGTCTTCGACGGCGAGGGCGAGCTGGTCAGCTTCGTCGGGGTGCAGACCGACGTGACCGCGCGGGTCCGGGTGGAGGAGGACCGGACCGCCGCCTTCGCCGCCGAGAAGGCCGCCCGGCACGAGGCCGAGGTCGCGCGCGAGGCCGCCGAGCGGGCGCAGAGCCGGCTGGCCCTGATGGCCGAGGCGACCAGCACGCTCAGCGCCACCCTCGACCTCGACGACCTGCTCGACCGGCTCGCCTCGCTGTGCGTGCCGCTGCTGGCCGACTGGGTGTTCGTCACCCTCGTCGACGAGCACGGCACGGTCACCGGCACCTCGGCCGCCCACCGCCGGGGCCTGACCGAGGAGCTGCGCCGCTTCGCCGCACTGCGGATCGCCGACCTGCCCGAGGCGGCGCCCATCCACCGGGTCCTCACCTCCGCGGAGCCGGTGCTCGTCCCGGAGATCACCCCGGAGATCCTGACCGCGGCCGCCCCGGACCCGGCGCTCCGCGCGGTGATGGCCGAGCTGGGCACCTCCTCGCAGCTGACCGTGCCGCTCGTGGCGCGCCGTCGCACGCTCGGGGCCCTCACCCTGGTCGCCGAGACCCAGGAACGCCGGTTCGGCCCCGACGACGTCGACCTCGCCCGGGACCTGTCGCGCCGGGCGGCGATGGCGATGGACAACGTGCGGCTCTACCAGCAGGAGCACTCGGTCGCCGAGGCGCTGCAGCGCTCGCTGCTGCCCGAGCTGCCGGAGATCCCGCGGATCAGCGCCGCCGGTCAGTACGTCAGCGCCTCCAGCGCCGCCGAGGTGGGCGGGGACTTCTACGACCTGCTGGACCTGCCCGACGGCTCGGTGGGGATCGCCATCGGCGACGTCGTCGGGCACGACCTGGCCGCGGCCGCCGCGATGGGCCACCTGCGCGGGCTGCTCCGCGCCTGCGCCTGGGATGCGGGCGAGACCGACGCCGGCCGGGTGCTCGGCCGGGTGGACACGCTGGTCCAGGGGCTGCACGTGGCCCGGATGGCGACCATGGCCTACGCCCGGGCGGTGCCCCCGGCCGAGGTCGGGCACCCCTGGCAGCTGACCCTGGCCAACGCGGGCCACCCGCCGCTGGCGCTCCGCCGTCCCGACGGCTCGGTCCAGCTGCTCGACGGCGTCACCGGCCTGCTCCTCGGCGTCGACGACACCGCGCAGCGCCGGTCGCACACCGTCGAGGTGCCGGCCGGCTCGACCCTGGTGGCCTACACCGACGGGCTCATCGAGCGCCCCGGTGCGGACATGGACACCGGCATCGCCCTGCTGGTCGACCGGCTGGCGGCCGCACCGGTGGACGCGCCACCGGCGGAGCTCTGCGTCGCCGCGGTCGGCCCGGACCCGGACCGCCGGGACGACATCGCCGTCATCGCCGTCCGCTTCGACTGAAGCGGCTCAGGCTCCGCCGTCCTCGAGCAGGGCGGCCTGCAGGCCGTAGGCGCCGCGGTGGAACAGCAGCGGCGTGCGGCTGGCATCGGCGCCGAGGTCGAGCACCCGGGCGACGACGATCGTGTGGTCGCCGCCGTCGTACTCGGCCCACAGCTCGCTGTCGATCCAGGCCACCACGCCCTCGAGCATGGGCGACCCGTGCGGGCTGGGCGCCCAGGCCACCCCGGCGAACTTGTCGGTGCCGGAGCGGGCGAACTGGCGGGAGAGGTCGCTCTGCTCCTCGCTGAGCACGTTGACGCAGAACCGGCCGGCCTCGCGCAGCTGCGGCCAGGTGCGCGAGGTGCGGGCCGGCGCGAAGGCGACCAGCGGCGGGTCCAGCGACAGCGAGCTGAACGACTGGCAGGTGAACCCGACCGGGCCGTCGGGACCGGCCGCGGTCACCACGGTCACCCCGGAGACGAAGTGGCCCAGCACGTTGCGCATCAGCTGGGGGTCGACCACGGGAGCGGGGACGTCGGCACTCACGCACCCCATCCCACCACGGTCCGGCCGGCGCGGCTCAGGTCGGCCGGACCGGCCCCCGCGGAACCGACGGCCCCCCGCGCGGTTGGTCCCCCGTGGGGAGGGGGTGGCCGACCGCGGGGTCGGTGACGGCGCCGGCGCCCACCCGGCCGGCCTGGGCGACACCGGGGGCGACCTCGGCGTCACCGAGCCAGTAGACGAGCTCCTCGGTGGCGATGTTGCCGCTGGCGCCCGGCGCGAACGGGCAGCCGCCGAGGCCGCCGACCGAGGCGTCGAGCTGGGTGACGCCGGCCTGCACGGCGGCGAGCGCGTTGGCCTGACCGGTGCCGCGGGTGTCGTGGAAGTGCACGCCGACGGGGGTGCCCGGGCAGGCCCGGCGGACAGCGTGGAGCAGCCGGACCACCCGGGCGGGGGTGGTCGTGCCGATCGTGTCGCCCAGGCAGAGGGCGTCCGCGCCCCCGGTGACCGCGGCGCGGGCGACGTCGACGGTGCGGGCGATGGGGGTGCGGCCGTCGAAGGGGCAGTCCCAGGCGGTGGCGACCACCACCTCCAGCGAGCCACCGGCGCCGTGCGCCAGCGCGGCGATCTCGCCGACGGCGGCGAGCGCCTCGGCGGTGGACCGCCCGGCGTTGGCCCGGCTGTGCGAGTCGGCGGCGGAGACCACGTACTCCAGGTGCGGCACCCCCGCGTCGACCGCCCGCACGGCGCCGCGCGGGTTGGCGACCAGGGCGGAGAAGTGCACGCCCGGGAAGCGGTGCAGCTCAGCGGCGACCTGGTCGGCGTCGGCGAGCGCGGGCACGGCCTTCGGGGAGACGAACGAGGTGACCTCCACCCGGCGGACACCGGTGGCCACGATCGCCTCCAGCATCGCCAGCTTGTCGGCCAGCGGCAGGGGGTCCTCCAGCTGCAGGCCGTCACGCATGCCGACCTCCCGGACGTCGACCGCCGCCGGCAGCACGAGGTCGAAGTCGCTGTCGAAGGCGCTCATCCCGTCATCGTGCCCGCTCCCCGTTCCACGTGGAACGAGTCAGCCGTACTGGCAGGCGCGGCACAGGCCGGTGTCGTCCGGGACGTCCTCGACCGGCACGACCCGCACCCAGGCCCCGCAGAGCGCCTGCACCGGCTCGTGCGCGTCCCGGGCGACCGCCCCGGGCCCGGCGGCGACCGCGTGCAGCGGCCCGGTCAGCGCATCCCCGGCAGGCCGGCCGGGAGCGGGAGGGGCAGGCGGGCGCATTTCCCGTCCGACGAGGTTCGGCATGCGCCCAGCCTGCCCCACGGCTCAGCCGGCGACCGGCTCCGGGACCCGCTGCTGGTCGTCCCGGGCAGTGAGCTTGGCGCCCTCGACGTCCAGGTCGGGCAGCAGCCGGTCCAGCCAGCGCGGCAGCCACCAGGCCGAGCGGCCCAGCAGCGCGAGCACCGCGGGCACCAGCGTCATCCGGACGACGAAGGCGTCGACCAGGACACCGACGGCCAGCCCGAAGGCGATCGCCTTGACCGTGACGTCCTCGATGGTCACGAAGCTGCCGAAGACGGAGAACATGATCAGCGCGGCCGCGACGACCACCCGCGAGGCGTGGCGCATGCCCCCGACGACCGCCTCGCCCGGCTCCGCCCCGTGCACGTACTCCTCGCGCATCCGGGAGACCAGGAAGACCTCGTAGTCCATCGCCAGGCCGAACAGCACGGCCATCAGCAGGATCGGCATGAAGCTGATCACCGGGCCGGTGGTCGGCACCCCGAAGAGGTCCATCAGCCAGCCCCACTGGAAGACCGCGACGACGGCGCCGAAGGACACGCCCACCGAGAGCAGGAAACCGAGCGCGGCCTTGACCGGCACCAGGATCGAGCGGAAGACCAGCAGCAGGAGGACCAGCGCCAGGCCGACCACGACGACGGTGAACGGCAGCAGCGCGTCGGCCAGCCGGTCGGAGACGTCGATGGCGACGGCGGTCTGCCCGGTGACCGCGACGTCCGCCCCGGTCTGGGCCTCCAGATCGGCACCCAGGTCGCGCAGCTCGCCGACCAGGTCGCTGGTCTCCTCGCTCTGCGGGCCGCTCTCCGGCACGACCTGCACGATCGCCGCGGTCCCGTCGGCGACCACCTGGGGCGCCGCGTAGGCGACGTCGTCCAGCCCGCCCTCGAACTGCCCCGGCGTCCCGGTCGGGGTGCCGCCGATGGCCGCCGCGGCCTGGCCCGCGGTCTGCTCGGCGGTGGCCGGGTCCAGGCCGTCGAGGAACACCAGCAGCGGGCCGTTCACGCCGGGACCGAAGTACTCGGCGATCGCGTCGTAGGCCTGGCGCTGCGGGGTCTCCTCACCGGCACTGCTGGCGTCGGGGAGGGCCAGCTGCAGCTGGGCGGCCGGGATGGCGCAGACGAGCAGCGCGGCGAGGACGCCGAGCACGGTCAGCGCCGGGCGGCGGGTGACCAGCCGGGCCCAGCGGGCGCCGCCGGTGCTGGCGGGGGCGTCGGCGTGCGCGGCCAGCGCCAGCTCACGGCGGTGCGCCCGGGAGCCGGGTGTGGGGATCAGCCGTGCCCCGGCGAAGCCGAGCAGCGCGGGCACCAGGGTGAGCGCGACCAGGACGGCGACCAGCACGGTGCCGGCGGCGCCCAGCCCCATCACGGTGAGGAACGGGATGTTGACGACGGCCAGTCCGGACAGCGCGATGACGACGGTGAGGCCGGCGAAGACCACCGCGGAGCCGGCGGTGCCGGTGGCCCGGCCGGCGGACTCCTCGGGCGCCATCCCCTGGGCGAGCTGGGAGCGGTGCCGGCTGAGGATGAACAGCGTGTAGTCGATGCCGACGGCCAGGCCGATCATCAGCGCCAGGGTGGGCGCGGTGGAGGACAGGGTGATGACGCCGGAGAGCGCCAGCAGCCCGGTGAGCCCGATGCCCACCCCCACCAGGGCGACGAGCAGGTTCATCCCGGCGGCGAGCAGCGAGCCGAAGGTGATGACCAGCACGAGCACGGCCACGGCGACGCCGATCAGCTCCAGCGGGCCGACGGTGACCGCGCCGGCGTTGAACGCGCCGCCGCCGACCTCCACCTCCAGACCGGCCTCGACCGCCGGCGCGGCGGCCTGCTGCAGCTCCTCGAGCGCGTCGTCCGCGAGCTCCATCGCCTCCACGGAGTACTGGACCGACGCCAGCGCGGCCCGGCCGTCGGGGCTGATCGCCTGGGTGGTGAAGGGGTCCTGCACTGCGGCGACGTCGTCGACCTGACCGGCGGCCGCGACGGCCTCGCCGATCGCCCGCGCGTACTGCGGGTCGACGACGGTGGCGCCGTCGGGGGCGATGAAGACCAGGTCGGCGCCGGCGCCCGCGGCGGCGGGGGAGACCTCCCGCAGCTGGTTCAGCGCGGTCTGGGACTCCGAGCCGGGGATGGTGAACTCGTCGTCGAACTCGCCCCCCACGGTGAGGAAGAGCGCGACGACCGCGCCCAGGACGGCGACCCAGGCCGCGGTGAACAGCGCGCGGTGGCGGTAGGCGGCACGGCCCAGCCGGTAGAGCAGGGTGGACATCGGTTCTCCTGGTCGGCGGATCTGCGGCGGGAGGATCAGCGGGACGACGGCGCCGGTGCGACCGCCCCGCGGACGAGCGTGAGCAGGGCGGTGCGGCGCAGCGGCTCGAGGTCGCCGTCCGCGGTGAGCGACATGACCGTGAGCCCGCTGAGCAGCGCGGTCGCCGCCCCGATGAGGTCGGCGGCCGGCAGGGTGAAGGTCAGCCCCGCCTCGGCGGCCATCCGGTCGACCAGCGCGGCCAGCCGGCCGCCGACCTGCTCGTCGTGCCGGCGCAGCACCTCGGCGGCCTCGGGGTGCCGGGCGGCGTGCAGCGTGTACTCGGTGACCACCAGCGCCCAGGTGCGGTCGCACCGGAAGGCGCCCAGCACCCGGTCGACCGCGGCGGCCAGCGGGTCGGGTTCGTCGGCGAGGCCGGTGAGCAGCTCGGCGACCCGGGCGAGGTCCCGCTCGACCTCGCGGGTCATCAACGCCTCGAACAGCTCGTCCTTGGTCTTGAAGCTGGAGTAGAAGGCGCCGCGGGTGAAGCCACCGCGGCTGCAGACGTCCTCCACGCTGGCCGCGGAGAAGCCCCGCTCGGCGAAGGTGTCCAGGGCGGCGTCCAGCAGCCGCTCGACGGTCGCCTCCCGGCGACGCTTGGGCCGCTCCAGGTCGGTCGCCGTCACGATGCAGGACTGTATTGGATACAGCGCTGTATCGAGAACTCGAGACGGGTGTGACGTGCGTTGCTCCGGATGCCCGGTGCGCCCGCCTGGGAGCACCGGGCACCGGTGTCACGGGGTGTACGTGACCTGGTCGGCGATCTGGAGCACCTGGTCCCGGGTCAGTGCGTCCGGGGCGACCAGCAGGAACAGCGACCCGTCCGGGAACTCACCCGCGACGTACCAGGCGACAAGGGCTCCACCGCCGGGCTGGGCGAGGACGAGCCGGGCCGGCCGCCCCTGGGCCGTCACCGTCTCCACCGGCTGGGCCGGCGCCATCCCCTCGAGCAGGTCGTCGATGGTGAGCCCGAAGCCGGGGAGGTACCGGCTCAGCTTGATCCGCTGCTGCGGGTCGACGTCGCTGGAGAGGTCGATGCTCCGGCTCTCCTCCAGGCTGTTCAGCGTCCAGCCGGCCGGGGCGAGGCCGAACTGGAGATCGAGCGGCTGGGGGCGGTCGACGACCGACTCGGCGATCTCGACCACCGTCTCCGCGTCGGCGTACGCCCCGTCCCCGACGATCTGCAGCCACCAGCCGTCGGACCGCTGCCACAGCAGGTCCGCGTGCTCGGCGTCGGTGGCCACCCGGGCCGGCGTGCCGTCCACGGTCACCGGCTCCGTGCTCGTGCCCGGCAGGGGCCAGTCACTGATGGCCCCCGTCTCCCGCGGGTCCTCGGGGTAGAGCCGCAGCGAGAAGCCGTCCCCGTACCCGTCCGAGCCCGGCGGACGGTAACTGGCGGTGTAGGTGAGCGGCTGGTCCTCGAACGGCGGCACCCCGCCCCACTGGCTGAACAGCGGCGTCAGCCCCTCGGGCACCGGGTCGAGGGACACCGGGAAGGCGATCTGCTCGGCCGCGACGAGGGAGATGCCGTCGGTCGGCGCCACCGTCGCACCGTCGGTCGGTACCGCCGTCCCACCACCCGGCCGCGGTGCGGGATCTGCCGGGGTGACCAGCACGGCCGTCGTCCACGCCGCGGCGACGGCGACCGCCGCCGTGCCGAGCCGGAGCACGGTCCGCCGGCGCGGGCGCCGGCGGTGCCGGGGCGCGGTACGCGCCTCGTGGGCGTCCGCGATGAGCTGACGGAGCGCGACCACCGTCGCCGGATCGGGGTCGGCGTCCGAGGTCAGGTGGGTGAGGAACTCCTCGGGCAACGGCGGGAGGTCGTCGTCGGCGATGCCGGCGGCATCGGCCAGGCGGGCGTCGAGCTCACGGTCACTGATCACGGTCGGCCTCCTGGCGGCCTGCGGTGTCGGAGAGGGCGGCGCGCAGCCGGGCTCGGGCCCGGTGCAGCCGGACGCGGGCGGCGCCCGGGGTCACCTCGAGGGCGTCCGCAGCCTGCGCCGGGGTCAGGCCCTCCCATGCGATCAGCGTCACCAGCTCGCGGTCCTCGGCGGAGAGCCGCCCGAGCGCCTCATGTACCTGCCGGACCTCGGCCCGCTCCTCGGAGAGCGTCGACGGGTCGGGCACCGTCACGCCGGCGAGGGCCTGGCCCAGTCGCTCACCCAGGCGACCGGCGCGGACGCTGCTCCGGGTGGCGTTGGCCAGGCAGCGCCGGGCGATGCCGAAGAGCCACGGCCGCACCTCCAGCGGATCCGCCGGCATGTCGGCCCGACGTCGCCAGGCGGTCGCGAACGTCTCCGCGACCGCGTCCAGGGCATCCTCGCGGGACTCCGCGCGGCGCAGCGCGTACCCGAGGACGGCGGTCCCGGAGGTGCGGTAGGCGTCCTCGAAGAGCTCGTCGGCGGACGCGGGCGGGTGGTCGGGCCTGGGCGGCGGCTGCCCCTGCATGGCGATCACACAGTGACATGTCCGGTACCGGCAGTTCGTTACAGGGCCCGTCCGCTGCCGCGCGGCCGATCGCCGTCCTGGCTCAGCCCCGGTGCTCCTGGCTCACGCCGCACCGTGAGCCAGGAGCACCCACGATCAGCTGCCCTGATCCCGGGCGTTCAGTCGGGAGTGCGGCCGACCAGGACGGCGCGGGTGTCCGGGGCGGCGATCCGGGCGGCATCTGCCTCCTGGTCGTCGGGGGCGGCCTGCGAGCGGCGCTCGGCCTCCACCCGGGCCGCGTAACCCTCCACCTCGGCGGTGATCCGCTGCTCGTCCCAGCCCAGCGACGCTGCGACCGCGCGGGCCACCGGCCCGGCGGACTCCACCCCGCGGTGGGCGGTCTCGATCGAGATCCGGGTGCGGCGGGCCAGCAGGTCGTCCAGGTGCAGCGCGGCCTCGTGCTCGACGGCCCAGACCATCTCGACCATCAGGTACTCCTCGGCACCGGGCACCGGCTCCAGCAGCTCGGGCCGGTCGGCGGCGAGCGCCAGCAGCTGCGGGGTGAGCGACCCGAACCGGTCGAGCAGGTGCTCGGCGCGGAACCGCGGGATCCCCCAGCGGTCGGAGAGGCCGTCGAGGGAGTTGACCATCGCCACGTAGCCCTCGGCACCGACCAGCGGGATGTTCTCGGTGACGCTCGGCGGCACCCGCCGGGTGACGTCCTCGGCGACCGCGTCCACGGCGTCGGCCGCCATCGGCCGGTAGGTCGTGTACTTGCCGCCGGCCACGGCGATCACGCCGGGCATCGGGCGGGCGACGGCGTGCTCCCGGGAGAGCTGGCTGGTCGACTCGCTCTCCCCGGACAGCAGTGGGCGCAGCCCGGCGTACACCCCGGTGATGTCGTCGTGGGTCAGCGGCACCGACAGCACCTCGTTGACGTGCTCGAGGATGTAGTCGATGTCGGCCCGGCTGGCAGCCGGGTGCGCCTTGTCCAGCGCCCAGTCGGTGTCCGTCGTCCCCACGATCCAGTGGCTGCCCCACGGGATGACGAACAGCACCGACTTCTCGGTGCGCAGGATCAGCCCGGTCTCGCCGTTGATCCGGTCCCGGGGGACGACGATGTGCACGCCCTTGCTGGCCCGCACGTGGAACCGGCCCCGGCCGCCGACCAGGGTCTGGACGTCGTCGGTCCACACCCCGGTGGCGTTCACGACCACCTCGCTGCGGACCTCGACCTCCTGGCCGTTCTCCACGTCGCGGACCCGGACGCCGACCACCCGGCCACCGGCGTGCAGGAAGGAGACGACCTCGGCCGAGTTCAGCACGGTCGCGCCGTAGGCGGCGGCGGTGAGCGCCACGGTCAGGGTGTGCCGGGCGTCGTCGGCCTGGGCGTCGAAGTAGCGGACGGCGCCGACCAGCGCGTCCGGCTTCAGCGCCGGGAACAGCCGGCGGGCACCGGTGCGGGTCAGGTGCTTCTGCCCGGGCATCGGCTCGGACAGCGCGCCCAGCCGGGCCAGCCCGTCGTAGAGCGCCAGGCCGGCGGTGACGTAGGGCCGCTCCCAGCCTCGGTGGGTCAGCGGGTAGAGGAAGGGCACGGGCTTGACCAGGTGCGGGGCGATCCGGTTGACCGACAGGTCGCGCTCGTGCAGCGCCTCGCGCACCAGCCCGAAGTCGAACTGCTCCAGGTAGCGGAGCCCACCGTGGAACAGCTTGGACGAGCGGGACGAGGTGCCGCTGGCGAAGTCGCGGGCCTCGACCAGCGCCGTCCGCAGCCCGCGGGTGGCGGCGTCGAGCGCGACGCCCGCACCGGTGACCCCGCCGCCGATGACGAGGACCTCGAACTCGGCCTTCACCAGCTCCTCCCACGCCTGGGCGCGCTGCTGGGGTCCGAGCGGGCGTACTGCCGTCATGCGAACTCCTCGGTACGGGCCGTCGCGACGACGGCGCACGATGCACCCACGGTAGGTCGGCGCCCGGAGGGCCGTCGACGGCCGCTGTCTGACATCGTCGGACAGCCCGCGTGGGCGAGATCACCATCCCGGTCCCGGATGCCCTAGCGTCGGGCGCCGTGCCGGGCACCGTGCAGTCGATCGAGCGGGCAGCCGCCATCCTGCAGGTCGTGGCGGCCTCCGGCGGCACCCTGGGCGTCACCGACATCGCCGAGGCGGTCGGGCTGGCCAAGACCACCGCGCACAGCCTGCTGCGCACTCTCCTGCACGTCGGCTTCGTCGAGCAGGACCGGGCGACCGGCCACTACGCCGTCGGCGCCGGTCTGCTGCGGCTGGGCAGCCACCTGGACGCCAACGAGCTGCGCGCCCGCTCCTCGAACTGGGCCGACGCGCTGGCCGCCCGCAGCGGACAGGCGGTACGGCTGGTCACGCTGGCCGGGGACGACGAGGTCGTCGTCGTCCACCACGTGTTCCGGCCCGACGACTCCGCACAGGTCCTCGAGGTCGGCAGCACGCTGCCGGCCCACTCCACGGCACTGGGCCGGGTGCTGCTCGCCTCCGCACCGCGGCGCCGCCCCGGCCGGACCGGCGCCGGGGCGGTCGCCGCCGACCTGGCCGAGGTCCGGGCCCGGGGGTGGGCCGTCGAGCGCGGGGAACACCAGCCCGGGCGCGGCTGCATCGCCGCCCCGGTGCGCGCCTCCGGCGGCCTGGTCGTCGCCGCACTGGGCATCAACGGGCCGGTGGGCTCGCTGTTCGACGGCCGTGGTGCCCCGCGCGCCCCGCTCGTCGGCATGGTCACCGACGCCGCGGCGGGCGTGTCCCGGGAACTGGGGGGCGGGGGTGCCTGAGCGGTACGTGCTCGCCGTCGACCAGGGGACGACGTCCACCCGTTCCCTGGTCTTCGACCGGGGTGGCCGGATGGTCGCCGTCCGCCAGCGGGAGCACCGCCAGCACTTCCCCCGCCCGGGCTGGGTCGAGCACGACCCGATGGAGATCTGGGCGAACACCCGGCGCACCGCCGCGCAGGTGCTCGCCGACCTCCCCGGCGGCGGCGAGGTGGTCGCGCTGGGCATCGCCAACCAGCGCGAGACCACCGTCGTCTGGGACCGGGCCACCGGTCGGCCGATCACCCGGGCGCTGGTCTGGCAGGACACCCGCACGGCGGACCTGGTCGCCGAGCTCGCCGCCCGTGCCGACGCCGGCCTGGTCGCCGAGCGCAGCGGGATCGCGATCGCCGGCTACTTCTCCGGCCCACGGCTGCGCTGGATCCTCGACCACGTGCCGCGGGCCCGCGAGCGCGCCGAACGGGGTGAGCTGCTGTTCGGCACGATGGAGACCTGGCTGATCTGGAACCTCACCGGGGGCCCGGACGGCGGGGTGCACGTCACCGACGTGACCAACGCCAGCCGCACGCTGCTGATGGACGTGCGCAGCTGCCGCTGGGACCCCGACCTGCTGGCCTTCTTCGACATCCCGGCGGCGATGCTGCCGGAGATCCGGCCGTCGGTCGGCGTCCTCGGGCAGGCCACGGCGCTGTCGCCGGCGCTGCCGATCGCCGGCGCGCTCGGCGACCAGCAGGCGGCGCTGTTCGGCCAGGCCTGCTTCGCCCCCGGCGAGGCCAAGTGCACCTACGGCACCGGCAGCTTCCTGCTGCAGAACACCGGCACGGAGCTGGTGCGCACCCGGTCGGGCTCGATCAGCACGGTCGCCTACCAGCTGGCCGGCGAGCCGGTGCACTACGCGCTGGAGGGGTCGGTCGCCGTCGCCGGGGCGCTGGTGCAGTGGCTGCGCGACGGGCTGGGCCTGATCGGCTCGGCCGCGGAGGTGGAGACGCTGGCCCGCACGGTGGGCGACAACGGCGGCTGCTACGTCGTCCCGGCGTTCTCCGGACTCCTCGCCCCGCACTGGCGGGGTGAGGCCCGCGGCCTGGTCGCCGGGCTGACCTCCTACGTCACCAAGGGGCACCTGGCCCGGGCGGTGCTGGAGGCCACCGGCTGGCAGACCCGCGACGTGGTGCAGGCGATGGCCGCCGACTCCGGCCTGTCGTTGCCGGCCCTGCGGGTGGACGGCGGGATGACCACCAACAACCTGCTCATGCAGTTCGTGGCCGACGCCCTGGACACCCCGGTGGTGCGCCCGATGGTGGGGGAGACGGTGTCACTGGGGGCGGCCTACGCGGCCGGCCTCTCGGTTGGGGTGTGGTCGGACGTCGAGGCGCTGCGCCGGAACTGGCACCGGTCGGCGCAGTGGACGCCGTCACCGGCGCGCGCGGTCGCGCTCACCGCGGAGTACCCCCGCTGGGAGCGAGCGGTGGAGCTCAGCATTGCCTGGGGGGCTCCCTGACCCAGCTTGTCCGATGATGTCGGACCCGACGTGTTGTCCGGCTCACAGCCCGCTCCCTACGGTCCTGGCACGGGATGACCCGGGGTGATCACCGCCACAGGTCCGACCGGTACCACCCCGGTCCGCAGAGCCGCGGACCCGTCGGAAGGAGCGCCTACTCGTGGACACCGTCGGTCTCTGGACCGTCTTCGGCAGTGAGGTACTCGGCACCGGGGTCCTGCTGCTGCTCGGCGTCGGCGTGGTCGCCAACGTCGTGCTCCCCAAGACCCTCGGCAACGGCAGCGGCTGGATCGTCATCATCCTCGGCTGGGGGCTCGCCGTCTTCGCCGGCGTCTTCGCCGGGGCGACCTCGGGGGCGCACATCAACCCGGCCGTGACCGTCGGACTGCTGGTCAGCGGGACCGACACGTACGCGCCCGGCGTCGAGGTGAGCGTCGCGAGCACGCTGACGTACTTCGCGGGGCAGCTGGTCGGCGCCTTCATCGGTGCAGTCGTGGCGTACCTGGCCTACTACGGGCACTACAACGACCCGGAGGCCGCGGGCACCCAGCTGGGCACCTTCGCCACCGGGCCGGCCATCGGCACGGTCAAGGACAACGTGGTGACGGAGATCGTCGGCACCTTCGTCCTCGTCTACATCATCCTGCGGTTCGGGGACACCCCGACCGAGCTCGGCCCGCTGGCCGTCGCCCTGCTCGTCGTGGGCATCGGCGCCTCGCTCGGTGGCCCGACCGGGTACGCCATCAACCCCGCCCGCGACCTCGGGCCGCGCCTCGCGCACGCCGTCCTGCCCATCCGCGGCAAGGGCGACAGCAACTGGGGCTACGCCTGGGTGCCGATCGTCGGCCCGCTCATCGGCGCCGTCATCGCCGGCGCGCTCTCCCACGCCAACCTCTGACCCCGACCCCTCGGGCCGGCTGCCGGCCCCCGTCCGCAGGAGGAACCCCATGGCCCAGTACGTGGCCGCCATCGACCAGGGCACCACCAGCACGCGCTGCATGCTGTTCGACCACGACGGCGCGGTGGTGTCCGTCGGCCAGAAGGAGCACCAGCAGATCTTCCCGCGCGCCGGGTGGGTCGAGCACGACGCGATGGAGATCTGGGGCAACACCCGCGAGGTGGTGGCCCAGGCCATCGCCCGCAGCGACGCCAGCGCCTCCGACATCGTCGCGGTGGGCATCACCAACCAGCGTGAGACCGCGGTGGTCTGGGACCGGACCACCGGCAGGCCGGTCTACAACGCCATCGTCTGGCAGGACACCCGCACCGGGAAGATCTGCGACGAGCTCGGCGCGCTGGGCGGTGGCGCCGACCGCTACAAGGACACCGTCGGCCTGCCGCTGGCGACCTACTTCGCCGGCCCCAAGGTCCGCTGGATCCTGGACAACGTCGACGGGGCCCGGGAGCGCGCCCAGCGCGGTGACCTGCTGATGGGCACCATCGACTCCTGGCTGATCTGGAACATGACCGGTGGGGCCGACGGCGGCCTGCACCTCACCGACGTCTCGAACGCCTCGCGCACCATGCTGATGGACTACCGGAAGCTGGCCTGGGACGCCGACATCGCCCAGGAGATGGGCATCCCGATGTCCATGCTCCCGGAGATCCGGTCCAACTCCGAGGAGTACGGCCGGGGCCGCAAGGCCGGGTTCCTGGCCGGGGTGCCGATCGCCGGCTCGCTCGGTGACCAGCAGGCGGCGACGTTCGGCCAGGTGTGCTTCAGCAAGGGCATGGCCAAGAACACCTACGGCACCGGCAACTTCATGCTGCTCAACACCGGCGAGGAGGCCGTCCCCTCGGAGAACGGCCTGCTGACCACGCTGTGCTACCAGCTCGGCGACGCCAAGCCGGTCTACGCCCTGGAGGGCTCGATCGCGGTCACCGGCTCGCTCGTGCAGTGGCTCCGGGACAACCTCGGCATGATCAAGAACGCGCCGGAGATCGAGGACCTGGCCCGCTCGGTCGATGACAACGGCGGCGCCTACTTCGTGCCGGCGTTCTCCGGGCTGTTCGCTCCGCACTGGCGCTCCGATGCCCGCGGCGCCGTCGTCGGGCTGACCCGGTTCGTCAACAAGGGCCATCTGGCCCGCGCCGTCCTGGAGGCCACCGCCTACCAGACCCGCGAGGTGCTGGACGCGATGAACGCCGACTCCGGGGTCGACCTCACCGAGCTCCGGGTGGACGGCGGGATGGTCGGCAACGAGCTGCTCATGCAGTTCCAGGCCGACCTGCTCGGCGTCCCGGTGATCCGCCCGCAGATCGCCGAGACGACGGCGCTGGGGGCCGCCTACGCGGCCGGCCTCGCGGTGGGGTTCTGGTCCGACCTCGACGAGCTCACCGCCAAGTGGGCCGAGGACAAGCGCTGGGAGCCGCAGATGCCCGAGGACGAGCGGGAGCGGAACTACCGCAACTGGCAGAAGGCCGTCACCAAGTCGCTGGACTGGGTGGACGAGGACGTCGACTGAGGACGGGCCCCGCTGCCCCCACCGCTCGCGAGTTCGCGGCGGGACCCGGCAGCGGGGCCACTGTCGAGTAGCTTGTGCGGCTGACTAGTCAGCCGTACTGTCCACTCCGTGAGCGAGGAGCGGTGGCCCGGCGAGTGGATGCGCGGCGTGCTGTCGCTGTGCGTGCTCCGCGTCGTCGCCGACGGGCCCACCCACGGCTACGCGATCGCCGGCCGGCTGGCCGCGGCCGGACTGGGCACGGTCAAGGGCGGCACGCTCTACCCGATCCTGACCCGGCTGGAGACCGAGGGGCTGGTGACCGCGGCCTGGGAGGCCGGGGACGGCGGCCCCGGCCGCAAGGTCTTCACCGTGACCGGAGCCGGCGTCGCCGCGCTGCGGCAGCGGTCCGAGCAGTGGCAGGTCTTCACCGAGCGGGCCGCCGGCCTGCTGTCGTCCCCTTCCGTCCCCGCCTGAGGAGCCCACCATGGGGAAGGTCCTGAACCGCACCGAGCAGGCCTGGTCCGACGCCCTGCTGTGGCGCCTGCGGATGCGCGAGGTCCCCGGCACGCGGATCGGCGAGGTGCTCGCCGAGGTGCAGAGCCACGTCGCCGAGACCGGCGAGCACCCGCGGGAGGCCTTCGGCCCGGCCAAGGAGTACGCCGACCGGGTCGCCGACGCCCTCGGCGCCGCGCCGCCCGCCACGATCTGGCGGACGGCGCTCGCCGGCCTCACGTGGTGGGACCTGGTGGAGACGGTGGTGCTCGGCCTGGCCGCCTACCTGCTCGCCGACGGGCTGTGGGCACTCACTGCCGGGGAGTCCGCGGCCCTCGGCCTGCCGGCCTGGGCGGTCTGCCTCGTCGCCGCACCGGTGCTGGCAGCCTCCGTCGCCCGGACCGTCGTCACGGCCCGGCGGGAGGCGCGCGGCGACGAGGTCGTCGATCCCCGGACCGGCGCGAACATGGTGCCGCTCCCGAGGTGGACCGTGGCCGTCCTGTTCGGCGTCCCGGTGCTCGCACTCGTGGCGACGGCGGTCGGCGGACTGCTCACCCGGTGAGCGGCCGGCGCTCAGTCCCGGCGGGCCCGGGTTGCGTCGATCGCCGCGCCGATCACCAGCCCGAGACCCAGCCCGAGACCCAGGTTGTCCAGGCTCAGCCCCAGGGCGGTGCCCAGCAAGAGCCCCAGCGCGACGCCGGTGCCGGCCTGCCAGCCGGGCTTCTCGGGCGGGGACGACGCGGACGGGTCGGTCATGGCCGCACGGTAGGGGAGCCGTCCTCGTTCCGGAAGAGCCTCTCCCCGGACACCCGCTGAGGCGGTGTGCGGTCTTGTTGACCTGATCGTCACGCCCACCGGCTGCACAACCGTTCCCATGACGCCGATGACCCGACCGTGCCGGAGAGAGTCGTCGCGCTGGCCGAGCGCGTCCAGCAGCAGTCGTCGGCGCGGCTGCGGGACCTGGACGGCATCGCCCGCACCACCCGGATGCTCGCGCTCAACGCACTGGTCGAGGCCGCCAGGGCCGGGGACGCCGGCCGCGGCTTCGCCGTGGTGGCCGAGGAGGTCAAGCAGATCGCCGAGCAGGCGGCGGGCATCAGCACCGGCCTGTCCGCCGAGCTCGGGCCCACCGTCGCCGAGCTGCACGAGCTGGGCGCCCGGCTGGTCACCCAGGTGCGCGGGCAGCGGCTGGCCGACCTGGCGCTGACCGCCATCGAGCTGGTCGACCGCAACCTCTACGAGCGCACCTGCGACGTCCGCTGGTGGGCCACCGACGCCGCCGTCGTCGACGTGGCCGCCGCGACCGCCACCCGGCGGCTGGGTGTCATCCTGCGCAACTACACCGTCTACCTCGACCTCTGGATCGCCGACGCCTCCGGCCGGGTGCTGGCCAACGCCGCGCCGCAGCGCTGGCCGGGGGTGGTGGGCAGCGACGTCAGCGGCCAGCAGTGGTTCCGCGACGCGCTCGCCACCGCCGACGGTGACGCCTACGCCGTCGAGGACGTCACCGCCTCCGCGGCATTGGGCTCCGCGGTCGCCACCTACGCGACCGCGGTGCGCCGCGACGGCGAGACCGACGGCGAGGTGATCGGGGCGCTGGGCGTCTTCTTCGACTGGGCCCCGCAGACCCAGGCCATCCTCGACGGGCTCCGCCTGGCCGACGACGAGCGCGCCCGCACCCGCGCGCTCCTGCTGGACGCCGACGGCCGGGTGCTCGCCGCCTCCGACGAGCAGGGCGTGCTCACCGAGCGGGTGGAGCTGCAGACCCAGGGTGCGGCCAGCGGCTCGTACACCGACGGCGAGCACACCATCGGCTTCGCCCGCACTCCCGGCTACGAGACCTACGCCGGCCTCGGCTGGTACGGCCTGCTGATCCAGGAGCGGTGATCTCAGCCGGCCAGGGCGGCCGAAACGACGGCCTTGGCCTCCTCCTGCACCTGTGCGAGGTGGTCGGCGCCCTTGAACGACTCCGCGTAGACCTTGTAGACGTCCTCCGTGCCCGAGGGGCGGGCGGCGAACCAGGCGTTCTCCGTGGTGACCTTCAGCCCGCCGATCGCGGCGCCGTTGCCCGGGGCCTTCGTGAGCTTCGCCGTGATCGGCTCACCGGCCAGCTCGGTGGCGGTGACCGCCTCGGGGGAGAGCTTGCCGAGCTTGGCCTTCTCCTCCCGGGTGGCCGCCGCGTCGACCCGGGCGTAGGCCGAGGCACCGAAGCGTTCCGTCAGTGACGCATGCAGCTGCGACGGCGAGCTGCCGGTGACCGCCTGGATCTCCGACGCCAGCAGGGCCAGCAGGATGCCGTCCTTGTCCGTCGTCCACACCCCGCCGTCCCGGCGCAGGAAGGACGCCCCCGCCGACTCCTCACCGCCGAAGCCGACCGATCCGTCGAGCAGCCCGGGCACGAACCACTTGAACCCGACCGGCACCTCGACCAGCCGCCGGCCCAGGTCGGCGACGACCCGGTCGATGAGGGACGACGACACCAGCGTCTTGCCGACGGCGGTCTGCGCCCCCCACTCGGGCCGGTGGCTGAACAAGTAGGAGATCGCCACGGCGAGGAAGTGGTTGGGGTTCATCAGCCCGCCGTCGGGGGTGACGATGCCGTGCCGGTCGGCGTCGGCGTCGTTGCCGGTGGCGATCTGGTACTGGTCCTTCGCGCCGATCAGCGAGGCCATCGCGGACGGCGAGGAGCAGTCCATCCGGATCTTGCCGTCCCAGTCCAGCGTCATGAACCGCCAGGTGGCGTCGACCAGCGGGTTGACGACGGTGAGGTCGAGGCCGTGCCGCTCGGCGATCTCACCCCAGTAGGCGACGCTGGCCCCGCCCAGCGGGTCGGCGCCGATGCGGACGCCGGCGTCTTTCACCGCGGCCAGGTCCAGGACGCTCGGCAGGTCGTCGACGTAGGTGCCGAGGAAGTCGTAGGACTGCGCGACGGCACGGGCCCGGGCGAACGGGATCCGCTGGACGCCGTCCAGGTCGTTCGCCAGCAGCTCGTTGGCCCGCTTCGCGATCCAGCCGGTCGCGTCGGTGTCGGCCGGCCCGCCGGACGGCGGGTTGTACTTGAAGCCGCCGTCGCGCGGCGGGTTGTGCGACGGGGTGACGACGATGCCGTCGGCGAGACCGCTGGTCTTCCCCCGGTTGGCGGTGAGGATCGCGTGGCTGACCGCCGGGGTGGGGGTGTAGCCGTCGCGGGAGTCGACCAGCACGGTGACGTCGTTGGCGGCGAGCACCTCCAGCGCGCTCACCCAGGCCGGCTCGCTCAGCCCGTGGGTGTCCCGGCCGATGAACAGCGGGCCGTCGAAGCCCTGCTGCGCCCGGTAGTCGCAGATGGCCTGGGTGGTGGCCAGTATGTGCGCCTCGTTGAACGCGCCGTCCAGCGACGAGCCGCGGTGCCCCGACGTGCCGAACGTGACCTGCTGGGCGACGTCGGCCGGGTCGGGCTCGACCGTGTAGTAGGCGGTGACCAGGTGGGGGACGTCGACCAGGTCGCTGGGCTGGGCCGGCTGACCGGCGCGGTCGGAGGACATGGCCTGATCTTGACCCGGATCCCTCCTCTCCCGCGACCGGGGACGCCCTGTCGGGGGTCGGTCGTAGCCTGGTCGGGTGCTCGGGGACTGGCGGGAGATGGTCACCGACGCGGCACTGGCCGACGCCGTCGGCAAGCACGTGGTCGACCGGGCCCGGCCGTACGCGGCCCGCGCCGTGCTCGACGTCCGGGTGGCCGACGACGCCCGGCGGGTCACCGGACTGGTCCAGGGCGGAGCGCCGGAGCCCTACCGCACGACGGTGGTGCGCACCGAGGGCGGCCGGGTCGGCTGGGCCGCGGCCTGCACCTGCCCGGTAGGCGACGACTGCAAGCACGCGGTGGCCGTGCTGCTGCACCTGCGGCCGGACATCCAGCGCGCGTCGGGCGGACCGCGCCCGGGGCGCCCCGCCGCGCGCACCTGGGAGCAGGAGCTCACCGAGCTGGTGAGCGCCGCTGGCCGGCCCGCACCGGCCACCGTGCCGATCGGGCTGCAGTTCGAGCTGGTCGCGCCCGAACCCGGCCGGGGGCGCGCGTCGGTCGCCGCACCGGGCACCCGGCAGCGGCTGATCCGGCTGCGGCCGGTGGTGCCCGGCAAGCGCGGGCAGTGGGTGCGCAGCGGCGTCTCGTGGCGGCAGCTGCAGTACGACAGCACCCAGGCCGGCTGGGACCCGGCGCACCTCGCCGCGATGCGCGCGCTGCACGCCACCCACCAGGCGGCCCGCAACCAGTACTGGTCCTACGCCCCGGCCGACGTGTACCTGCACGAGTTCGGCCCGGGGCTGTGGCGGCTGCTGGCCGAGGCCGTGGCCGACGGCGTCCCGCTGGTCACCGCCGACCGGGCGGCCCGGCCGGTGGTGCTCGCGCAGACGCCGGCGGACGTCGCCGTCGACCTGCGCCGGGACGGCGAGCGCACCGAGCTGTCGGCCGTGCTGCAGGTCGACGGCCGCACGGCCGACCCCGGCCGGCTGTCCTTCCTCGGGATGCCCCCGCACGGGGTGTCGGTGGAGGGCCCCGTCGGCACCGACGGCGACGTCCCCGGGCTGGTGCTGGCCCGCCTGGACCGGCCGGTGCCGCCCGTGCTGGCCGGGCTGGTGGCCCGCGGCGGTGGCATCGACATCCCGCCCGGCGACGTCGACCGCTTCCTGCGCGACTGGTACCCCGGGCTGCGGCAGGCGGTCCCGGTGATCTCCGGCGACGGCTCGGTCGCCCTGCCGGAGGTGCCCCGGCCGCGGCTGGCCGTCGAGGTCCGCTACCCCGGGGACGCCATGGTCTGCGTGGCCTGGACGGTCCGCTACGGCGCCGACCGCGCCTTCCCGCTGCCCACCGGCGAGGAGGCCGCCGTGCCGGGCTCCGGGCGCGACCCGGTGGCCGAGCAGCGGCTGCTGGACGAACTGCCCGAACCGGTCGCCGGGCTCCCCGAGCTGTGGACGCCGGGGCGCCGGCTGGCCGATGCGGTGGAGCTGGCCGGGGTGGAGGCGCTGGAGTTCACCACCGAGGTGCTGCCCGCGCTGCAGGCCGCGCCCGACGTCGACGTCACGCTGGTCGGCAGCCCGCCCGACTACCGGCCGAACACCGCGGCGCCGCAGATCAGCTTCACCACGCGCGACAGCCGGGAGTCCGACTGGTTCGACCTGGGCGTCTCGGTGAGCGTCGACGGCCAGAGCGTGCCGTTCGAGACGCTCTACAAGGCCCTCGCCGCCGGGCGCACCCGGCTGGTGCTGCTCAGCGGCACGTACTTCTCCCTGCAGCGGCCGGAGTTCGAGCAGCTGCGGCTGCTCATCGAGGAGGCCCGCGCGCTGCAGGACGTGCCGGGCGACGGCGTGAAGGTCAGCCGCTTCCAGGCCGGGTTGTGGGAGCAGCTGCTCGGGCTCGGGGTGGTCGAGGAGCAGAGCGAGCGGTGGACCCGCGAGGTGCGCGGGCTGCTCGACCTCGAGCACGCCGAACCACCGCCCGTCCCGGCCGGGCTGGCCGCCGAGCTCCGCCCGTACCAGCACGAGGGGTACGGCTGGCTGTCGTTCCTCTGGGAGCACCGGCTGGGCGGGGTGCTCGCCGACGACATGGGGCTGGGCAAGACCCTGCAAACCCTGGCGCTGCTGGTCCGCGCGCACGAGACCGGCGACCTCGATGACGCGCCGGTGCTGGTGGTGGCGCCGACCAGCGTGGTGCCCACCTGGGCCCGGGAGGCGGCCCGGTTCGCCCCGGGCCTGCGGGTGGTGACCGTCGAGGAGACCGAGCGCAAGCGGGGCAGGGCCCTGCGCGACCGGGTGGCCGGCGCGCACGTCGTCGTCACCTCGTACGCGCTGTTCCGGATCGACGAGGACGCCTGGACCGAGCTGCCGTGGCGCGGGCTGGTGCTCGACGAGGCGCAGTTCGTGAAGAACCACCAGGCCCGCACCTACCAGTGCGCCCGGCGGCTGCAGGCCCCGGTGAAGCTGGCGCTGACCGGCACGCCGCTGGAGAACAGCGTGATGGACCTGTGGGCGCTGATGTCGATCGTCGCGCCCGGGCTCTTCCCCGACCCGCAGCGGTTCACCGAGCAGTACCGGATCCCGATCGAGCGGGACGGCGACGCCGAGAAGCTGGCCGTGCTGCGCCGCCGGATCCGCCCGCTGGTGCGCCGGCGGACCAAGGAGATGGTCGCCGCCGACCTGCCGCCCAAGCAGGAGCAGGTGCTCGAGGTGGTGCTCAACCCGCGGCACGAGAAGCTCTACCAGACCCACCTGCAGCGGGAGCGGATCAAGGTCCTCGGCCTGGTCGAGGACATGTCGAAGAACCGGATGACGATCTTCCGGTCGCTGACCCTGCTGCGGCAGCTGAGCCTGGACCCGGCGCTGGTCGACCCGGCCTACGCCGACGTCCCCGCCAGCAAGGCCGACGCCTTCCTCGAGCACGTGCGCGCGGTGGTCGCCGAGGGCCACCGGGTGCTGGTGTTCAGCCAGTTCACCCGCTTCCTGCGCAGCATCCGCGACCGGCTGACCGCCGAGGGCATCGGCTGGGAGTACCTGGACGGCCGCACCCGCGACCGCGACGCCGTCGTCCAGGCCTTCCGCACCGGTGGCGCGCCGGTGTTCCTGATCAGCCTCAAGGCCGGCGGGTTCGGGCTGACCCTCACCGAGGCCGACTACGTGTTCGTGCTCGACCCCTGGTGGAACCCGGCGAGCGAGGCGCAGGCCGTCGACCGGGCGCACCGGATCGGCCAGGACAAGACGGTGATCGTCTACCGGCTGGTGGCGGTCGGCACGATCGAGGAGAAGGTGATGGAGCTCAAGGCACGGAAGTCGGCGCTGTTCGAGAAGGTCGTCGACGACGGCGCGCTCGCCTCCGGAGCACTCACCGCCGACGACGTCCGGGGCCTGTTCGGGTGATCGGCGTGACCCGCTCCGCCTGATGGGGAGCCGCGTCACGGCACGGCTCCCCATCAGGTCCACCGGCTCGACCCGGCCCGCCCAACGGATCAGCTCCGCCGCGGTTGGCCGCGGTAGGTCCCGACGCTCCACAGGTTGCCCTCCGGGTCGCGGACGGCGAACTCGCGGCCGCCGTGGTCGGTGTCGTGCACCTGCTGCACGACCTCCGCCCCGGCGGCGAGCGCGCGGGCGTGCACCGCGTCGGCGTCGTCGGTGACCAGGTAGGCGGCGGCGGTGCCGGGCTGCGCGAGCCACGGGTCGCCGGGCACGTCGCGCACCGAGCCGAGCATCACCCCGCCGCCGGGCGGCCAGGACAGCTCGGCGTGCACCACGTGGTCACCGTCGGCGACGACCAGGGTCTCCTCGAACCCGAGGGCATCGACCAGGAAGCGGATGACGGCGCGAGCGTCGCGGGCCCGGAAGGCGGGCCAGACGGTGGGCGGGGGAGTCGTGTCGGTCATGCACTCAGATTGTCGACTCGGGCGGGCGGCCGTCTTGGACGTATCCGAACTCCTCGGCCAGCCAGCGCGACGGCGGCAGCCCGGAGAACGCCCGCCACTCCCGGGTCAGGTGCGCCTGGTCGGCGAAGCCGCCGGCCGCGGCCAGGCCGGCGAGGTCCAGCGGCCGGTCCGCCCCCGCCCGGGCCTGCAGCGCCCGGCGAGCACGGGAGAACCGGACCACGCGGGCAGCCTCCTTGGGGGTCAGCCCGGTCTCGGCGCGGAACCGGGTGAGCAGGTGGCGCTCGGACCAGCCGACCCGCCCGGCGACGTCGGCGACCCGCAGCCGCCCACCGGAGGCGACGGTCAGCCGCCAGGCCTCGGTGACCTCCGGTGCCGGCGCGCTGTCCGGGCGCACCCGGCGCAGCAGCACCCGCTCCAGGGCCACGAACCGGGCCGGCCAGTCGGGCGCCGCCCGGAACCGCTCGACCAGCTCGACTCCATCCGGGCCGAGGACGTCCTCGGCCGGGCAGTCCAGGGACGCCAGCGCACCGGCGGGCACCCCGAGCAGCCGACGGGCGCCCAGCGGGGTCAGCGCGAACTGGACGCCGGCCTGCCGCCCCGGGTGGCGGATCAGCGCGGGCGCGGTGTGCAGCCCGCCGACCAGCGCCGCGTAGCTGCCGGGCGCCTGGCGCGGGTCCGGGTGGGCCGCCAGCTCCAGCGGGTCGTCGAGGGTGACGACGAACGTGAGGGTGGGGGACGGCAGCCCGCGGTGCAGCCCGGGCGCCAGCCCCTCCTGCCGGTACCCGGTGGCCTCGGCGACCAGCCCGCGCAGCGCCGGGTGCGGCCGGTGGGCGAGGAACTCGCTGGTCACGGTCCGAGGATCGCAGCGACACCCCGGTTCCTCCAGCCGCCAGGACGCCCGCGGAGGCGCGCGGGTACGCCGACCTGCGCTCCGTCACCGCCACGCCGCCGGCAACCCGGGGTTCGCGGTCCCGTCGCCTGCGGTCGCCGTGGCAGGCGCCGGGCCGCCATCCTCTCCTCGCACCGTGTCGGTCAGCGCCGGCCCCTCCCGCGGCGTCCCACCACCCCTCGGAGGTCCTCGTGCACCCGTCCCGCCTCAGCGCACCGCGCGCCTCCGCCGGCGCCCTGGCTCTCGCGGCGGCCCTCGCCGTCCCGCTGGTCACCGCCGGTCCAGCGGCCGCGGGCTCGGGCGGCCACGGCCACGGCCACGGCCACGGCCGCGACGCCGAGCCGGTGCGCTTCGCCACCTACAACGTCTCGATGTTCCGCACCACCGAGGGCGAGCTGGCCGACGACCTGGCCGACGCCGACGACGAGGCGCAGGACGTCGAGGTGCGCAACGTCGCCGAGGTCGTCCAGCGGCAGCGGCCCGACGTGCTGCTGCTGAACGAGTTCGACCACGACGCCGAGGGGCTGGCCCTGGAGCGGTTCCAGGAGAACTTCCTCGCCGTCGGCCAGGGCCCGGCGGGGGAGGAGGCCGAGCCGATCGAGTACCCGTACGCGATGGTGTTCGCGTCGAACACCGGCGTCGCCAGCGGCTTCGACCTGAACGACGACGGCACGGTGGGCACGGAGGGGCAGGCCTACGGGGAAGACTCGTTCGGCTTCGGCACCTTCCCCGGCCAGTACGCCTTCGCGGTGCTGTCGAAGCACCCGATCGACACCGACGAGGTGCGCACCTTCCAGGAGTTCCAGTGGGCGGACATGCCCGGTGCCCGGCTGCCCGACGACCCGGCCACCCCCGAGCCGGCGGACTTCTACTCCGCCGAGGAGCTGGACGTCTTCCGGCTGTCCAGCAAGAACCACGTCGACGTCCCGGTGCGGATCGGCCGGCGCACCGTGCACGTGCTGGCCAGCCACCCCACCCCGCCGACCTTCGACGGGCCGGAGGACCGCAACGGGCTGCGCAACGCGGACGAGATCCGGTTCTGGGCCGACTACGTCACCCCCGGCAAGGGTTCCTACATCTACGACGACCAGGGGGGAACCGGCGGCCTGCACCCGCGCGACCGGTTCGTGGTCATGGGTGACCTCAACGCCGACCCGGCCGACGACGGCAACGGCCTGCCCGGCGCGGCCGACCAGGTGATCGGGCTCCGGCAGGTCCAGGATCCGCAGCCCACCAGCGAGGGGGCGGCCGAGGCGGCGGCCCTGCAGGGTGGGGCCAACCTCGAACACGACGGCGACCCGGCCCTCGACACCGCCGACTTCGCCGACGGGGTCGACGGCCCGGGCAACCTCCGCGTCGACCACGTGCTGCCGTCAAGGCGGCTCCAGGTCTGCGACGCCGGGGTCTTCTGGCCGTCGTCGGCGGACCCGCTGTCCCGGCTCACCGGGGTCTACGACCCGCAGTTCACCAACGGGTTCCCCAGCTCCGACCACCGGATGGTCTGGGTGGACCTCGCCCTGCGGGGCGGCGGGCACCACCGCTGACCCGCGCCGTCCGGGAGGCTGCTCAGCGATCGACGCGGGCGGTCTCCCGGCGGAGGGTGAGCCCCTGCCGCAGCAGCCCGGCGGCGAGCACCGCGCCGACGCCCTCCCCGGCCCGCAGCCGCAGGTCCAGCAGCGGCTCGACGCCGAGCGCGTGCAGCACCAGCTCGTGCCCGCGCTCCCGGCTGCGCTGCCCGGCCACCAGCGCCGACTGCGCGGCCGGCTCCAGGCCGACGGCGACCAGCGCGGCCACCGAGGTGGCGAACCCGTCGACCACGACGACCGCCCCGGCCTCGGCCGCCCCGAGCACCGCGCCGGCGAGGACGGCGAGCTCCGGGCCGCCGAGCTCGGTCAGCGCGGTCAGCGCGGTCAGCGGGTCGAGCCGGGCGCCGGCCCGGTCCAGCGCCGCGGCGACCACGGCCCGCTTGCGCTCGACCATCGCCGAGTCCGCGCCCGCCCCCAGCCCCACGACCTCGTCCGGGGCCAGCCCGAGCAGGCCGGCGGCCAGCGCCGCGGCGACCGTCGTGTTGCCCACGCCGACCTCACCGAGCGCGACCAGCCCGGTCGCCGGCCCGTGCGCGGCGCCCAGCCGGCGGCCGGCGGCGAGCAGTTCCGCGGCGTCGTCGGCGGTCATCGCCGGCCCGGCCACCAGGTCCCCGCGCGGCCCGGCGGTCCGGACGTCCAGCGCCCCGGGCACCGCGGCGCCCTGCACCCCGGCGTCCACGACCACGACGTCCAGCCCGGCCGACCGCGCGGCGGTCGCGCCCAGCGCCTGCCCGGCCACCGCGGCGGCGGTGATGTCCCGGGTGGTCGCGACCGGGAACGCCGATACGCCGTGCGCGGTGACCGGGTGGTCGGCGGCGGCGAGCAGCAGCGTGCCGCCGGTCAGCTCGGTGCGGCCCAGCGCGACGGCCCGGTCGACCGCCCGGTCGAGCACGCCCAGCGACCCGGGCGGGGTGAGCAGCCGGTCGGCCTGGTCACGGGCGCCGACGACGGCGGCCGGCGCCGGGCTGCGCAGCCGGTTCGGTGGGGGCGCCGCGTCGGCGGCCGGCCAGCGGTCGGTGAGGACGACGTCGGCCAGCGGCTGCCGGCGCGACCAGCCGGCCCGCTCCAGGCCCGGTGCGGGCGGCCGCTCGTCCGGCCAGCCCAGGCACAGCCAGCCGAGGGTGACCACACCGTCGGGCAGCGCGAGCAGCTCACCGAGCTCCTCGGGGCGGAACAGCGTCACCCAGCCCAGGCCGAGCCCCTCGGCGCGGGCGGCCAGCCACAGGTTCTGGATCGCGGCGGCGCAGCTCCACAGGTCGGCGTCGGGGAAGGTGGCGCGGCCGAGCACCCCGGCCGCCGGCGTCCGGCGGTCGCAGCAGACGACGACGCCCAGCGGCGCCTCGCGCACGCCCTCCAGCTGCAGGTCCAGCAGCCGGGCGCCGGCCTCGGGCTCCAGCTGGGCGGCCTGGCGGAGCCGCTCCCGGTCGGTGAGCACGGCGGCCCGGTCGCGGACCGCCGGGTCGCGGACCACCACGAACCGCCACGGCTGGCTGTGCCCCACCGACGGCGCCTGGTGCGCGGCGGTGAGCACCCGGGTGAGCACGTCGTCGGGCACCGGGTCGGGCCGGTAGCGGCGGACGTCGCGCCGGGCGCCGATGGCGCGGTACAGCCCGGCGCGGTCGGCCTCGGGGAGCGCCCAGCCGGTCGGGTCGGCGGCCCGCTCGGACGCGGCGGTGCCGTCGCCGATCAGCGGAACCGGGCGGGGCCAGGTCGTCATCGCTCGACCTGCTGCAGGAACCGCCGCACGGTCTCCAGGAAGACCTCGGGCTGCTCGGAGTGCACCCAGTGCCCGGCGTTCTTCACCCGCACCAGCCGGGTGGCGGGGAAGAGCTCGTCCATCCGCGGCCGGTCGGAGTCCAGCACGTAGTGCGAGTTCGCCCCGGCGATCCACAGCACCGGGCCGTCGTAGGTCGCTCTCGGCTCGGGCTCGGGGAAGCGCCGCAGCTCACCCAGGTCGCGGGCGAGGGTCTCCAGGTTCAGCCGCCACCTCCAGCCTTCCTGCCCGTCGCGGACCAGGCTCTGCAGCAGGAAGGACCGGACCATCGTGCTCGGCACCGCCTCACGGAGCGCCCGGTCGGCGTCTTCGCGGGTCTCCAGCGCGTCGACGTCCACCGCCTGCATGGCGGCGATGAACGCCGCGAAGGGCGAGGCCTCCTCGTCCGGGTCCTCGGTGCGCCCGCCGGTCTCCGGGTAGTCGACCGGGGCGATGTCGACGACGACGAGGGCGCGCAGCAGCTCCGGCCAGCGCAGCGCCAGCTGCATCGCCACCTTGCCGCCCATGGAGTGCCCGACCAGGGTGACCGGCTCGCCGAGCAGGGCGAGCTCGGCGGCGACGAACTCGGCCATGTCGCCGTAGTCGACCCGGTCGGTCCACGGCGAGTGCCCGTGGTTGGGCAGGTCGAGCAGGGTGACCCGGTGGCCGTCGTCGGCCAGGGCCTTGGCGATCGTCGTCCAGTTGCGCCCCTGGCCGAAGAGGCCGTGCACGAAGACCACCCGGGGCCCGGTGTCGCCGAGCGTGCGGGCCGCCAGCCGGTTCGGGTCGGTCATGCCCCGATCCCATCAGATGAGCCGGTGATCGTGCGCCCAGCCCATGTCACTGCACCGGATCGTCGGTGCCCGCACCTACCGTCGACGGGCTCACTGCACCACCGCTGCGAGGAGATCCCCGTGCCCGGACGCCGCCGGCGTGCCACCCGCTCGTCCACCAGCACCACCGCCCGGACGACGACCACCCGGAAGGCCGCCCCCACACGGAAGGCGGCCCCGGCCCGCACGGCGGCCGCCCGGAAGGCAGCCCCGAAGAAGGCAGCGCCGGAGCTGCCGGTGGCCGGGCCGGGGGAGCGGGTGTGGGTGCTCGCCGTCCCCTTCCGGGCTCCCGCGCCCGGGGCGAGCTGGCACGCCGGGCTCTCGGCGCACGTGTACGTCGGTGCCGCGCTGCCCGCGGCGCTGCAGCCCTACGACCCGCCGCCGCACAGCCTGGAGCGGTACCTGGAGGACGAGCTCAACGCCGTCCCCCGCCCGCTGCCGGCCGGCCGGCCGATGACCCCGCGGGAGCAGCAGGTCACCGGTGCGGGCGTGATCGCGGCACACGCGGCGGCCGGTGGGCGGATGTTCCTGCTCGGCGACGACCCCGGGGTGGGGAAGACCGGCACCGCCGTCCTCGCCGTCCGGCAGATCGCCGAGCAGCGCGCGGCCACCCAGCGCCCGGTGCGGCGGGTGCTGGTCGTCGCCGACCGCCCGGCGGCGATCACCGTGCCGCACTGGGCGCGCTCCATCGGCGCGTTCGGGGGCGCTGCACCGGATGGGCAGGGCCTGCGCTGGTGCGTGACCACCTGGGACCGGCTGGGCAAGGTGGCCGCCGCGACGAAGGCCACCGGGCACGGCTTCGACGTCGTCGTCGCCGACGAGGCGCACATGGTCCGGCACACGACGACCCAGCGGTGGAAGCACTGGAAGGCGGTCTCCGGCAGCGGCCGGGTCAAGGACGCCCCGTTCGTGCTGCTCGCGACGGCGACGCCGGCGCACACCCCGCTCGAGCTGCCGTACCTGGCGCCGCACTTCGCCACGCTGCACGGCGAGCCGCTGCGGGAGTGGGCCGACCTGCCTGCCCGGCTCGCCGCGCACGGGTTCCACGTGGAACGTGGCCGCTACGGCTGGGCGTGGACCGAGGACGCCGACGAGCGCCGCGCCGACCTCGCCCGGCTGCGCAGCTGGCTGGCCGACACCGACCCGCCGGCCACCCTGCACCGGCCCGCGCCGTGGGGGCCGGTGTCGGTCACCGGCACCCCGGTCCAGCTGACCCCGGCCGAGCGCGCGCAGTACGAGGCGGAGTGGTCGGAGTTCCGCGCCGAGATGCAGCTGGCCCGCCGGAAGCGGGAGACCGCCCGCGGCCGGGCGGCGCTGCTGCGCTTCCGGCAGAAGGCCGGGCTGATCCGGGCCGCGGCCACCGTCGACTGGGTGACGGCGCAGGTGGAGGCCGGGCGGCAGGTCGCCGTGTCGGTGGAGTTCGTGGAGACCGCCGCCGACCCGATCCGCGAGGCGCTGCTGGACGGCGGGATCGCCGTCGCCGGGATCTACGGCCGGGACCGCTTCGACGTCGAGGCCGAGCGGTTGCGGTTCCAGACCGGCGAGGCGCCGGTGTGCGTGTTCACCGTGACGGCGTCGATCAGCCTGCACGCCGGCGAGCAGCTGCCCGGCGGCCTCGTCGCCTCGACCACCCCGCGGGTGGGGCTGTTCCACCAGCCCCGGTTCTCCGGCATCGCCGCCCGGCAGGTCACCGGCCGCACCCACCGCGACCACCAGGTGTCGCCGTGGCGGGTCGCGTTCGCCGCCGACACCGTCGAGGAGGACGTCGCCCGGGTGATGGTCGAGCGCCTGGCGGTCACCGGGTCCACCGCGGGCGGGGACACCGCCGGGCTGCAGCAGATCGCCGAGCTGCTGGACGCCGACTGGCTGCCCGCCGCCTCGCTGACCGGGAACGACTGACTCAGTTCGACGGGCCGGGCAGCCGCATCGGCAGGTGCCGGATGCCGTCCTCGTCGTAGTCCGGGCCGGACCGGCGGAAGCCGAACCGCTCGTACCAGCCCTCCAGGTACGCCTGCGCGCCGATGTCGATGGTGCGGCCCTCGCACAGTTCGATGCCCCGCTCGATCAACCGGGCGGACAGCCCGCGACCCCGGGCGCCGATCGCGGTGGCGACCCGGCCGATCGCCCGGTCCCCGCCGTTGTGCAGCACCCGGATCGTCGACAGCACCGCGCCGTCGACGTCCTCGAACCAGAGGTGCTGCGTGGTGGGCTCGGTGTCCCGGCCGTCCAGCTCCGGATAGGGGCAGGCCTGCTCGACGACGAAGACGTCGACCCGTAGCCGGAGGATCCCGTAGAGCTCGGCCGGGGTCAGCTCGGCGAAGCGGGCGGTGCGCATCACGGGGGCGTCGGTCACCAGGGCATGGTGCCGGTCCCCCGCGGGCGCAGCTCGGGCGGCCTGGTCAGCTGCCGGCGGCGTACTGCGCGGCGACCTCGTTCGCCGACATCTCCGACAGGTGGAAGCTGGCGTGCGCGAGCGAGCCCGTGAACCAGTAGCTGGTGGGGGCGTCCGGCCAGGTGTTGATGTTGTCGAAGCCGATGCGCCAGTAGCCGGTGAAGTTCTCCGCGGAGACCCCGGTCCGCGCGCCCACCAGTTCGCCGTCCACGTACAGGCGCATCCCGTTGCCCGGTGACAGCGTCGCGGTCATCAGGTGCCACGCGCCGTCGTTGTAGGGGCGCGGCGAGGTGACCGTGGCGATCGTCCCGTTGTAGACGCCGAAGACGAGCCGACCGGTGTTCGTCATGTAGACGTGCCGGTCGTAGGCGCTGGACTGGTCCCCGTTCGTCCCGTTGCCGAAGCCGACCAGCTTGCCGCCCTGGCCGGTGGTGGTGCGGAACCAGAGCTGGACCGTGAAGGTCTGCGGGTTGGTGATCGGGTACGAGGTGTACATCTGCCCGCGGCCGTCGAGCTGGATCGCCCGGGTGCCGTTGGCGCCGCAGCCCGCCGGGCCGCTCGAGGAGCTGTAGACGGTCCCGGCGTACCGGCCGTTGGCCACCGAGCCGGCGGTGCCGCTGTTGTAGGCCACCGATCCGCTGGTCTCCTGCAGCGGGAAGTACCCCGGGGCGGCTGCCCCGGCTCCCGCGCAGGAGAAGTACCGGGCGGCGGTGAAGGCGTTGGCGTGGTTCGCGGTGCTCGCAGTGAACACCGCGCCCGCGGTACCCGGCCAGGCCGCGACCAGCAGTGCGGCGCCGGCAGCTGCCGCGGCAGCCCGCCCCCGCCGGGACCGCAGCGGGCGCCGGCCCCCGCGGCCGGCGCCGCCGGCACCGGGCGGGCGGGGCTGCGCCCCGGCTGAGCGGTGGAGGCGGGCCACCGCAAGCAGCCCGGCCAGGCCGAGTGCTGTCGCGCCGAGCGGCAGCCAGCGGCCCTCGGCGGCCCACAGGACCGGCAGGCCCAAGGAGGGCAGCCGGAGCGTCCCGACACCGTGCACGGCAGCCGGGTCGACCAGCGTCCCGTCCGGCTGCGGGTTGGCGTCGCCCCGCAGGCGCAACCCGCCGGACTCCACCGCCACGAGGCGGTGCAGCCGGAGCTGCCCCGGGGAGTCGGGGTCGTCGACCAGCAGGACCTGACCGGGAGTGAGCTCGGGGATGTCGACGGGGCGGACGACGGCGACGTCACCGGCCTCGACGGCCGGCGACATCGACCCCGACATCACCACGGTCGACTGCCACCCGGCAACGACCGGCAGCACGGAGGCCAGCAGCAGGAGGACCAGGACCCCGAGCGTCGTGCGGGCCAGCAGGGTGAGGGCACGGGCGGCCAGCGACGGCCGACGGGTGTGCTGCGTCATCGGCTGTGCGCCTCCCAGACGAGAGTCGCGGTGGCCGACCCACCCTGGACGGTCAGCGGCGTGCCCGCAGGCAGCGTGTACTTGACCTCGTAGGTCCGCTGCTCGGCGGAGGTGCCCGTGGTGTCCCAGCCGCCCCGACCCCTCGCCCAGTCGTCGGCGGGGAAGGCGCTGAGCGTCCCGTCGTACACGGTGTTCTGGGAGCGGAAGGACGAGCAGCCCGAACCCCCCGGGCCGGCGAAGGTCCCGCCGGTGCCCGAGCGCACGGTCAGCCGCAGGTGGTCGGCGAGGCCCTTGCGGCTGGACACACCGGTGACGTAGAGGCGGACGGTCGCCGGGAGAGTGCCCTGGGAGGTCACCACGATGCACCGCCGGTCGCTCGCCCCCGGCTTCAGCCCGTCGACGGTGAACAGCGTGCCCTCGGCGTCGTCGTCGGTCAGCGTGACCGTCCCGGTGCTGATCGTGGGCAGGGCGTGGGCCGGAGTGGTCGCGGTGAACCCGGCGTACGAGGACTGCCAGACCAGGGCGGTGGCCAGCGCCAGCGCCGCCACCGCGCAGCCGACCACGCCGTGCCTGGCCCGGCCGTGCCGGAGGAGAAGGCTGCGCATCCGGGGTCTCCGCGGGTTCGGGACGCCGCACGGTGCGCGGTCGTCTGAACCCGGACAGTAAGGACGTCGACGCTGGAGAGACAGGCGTGCGGCCACCTCCTCACTCCGCCGGGTGAACGGGGTCGAGGACCGGTGTTAGCGTCGGAGTCCTGACACGGGGTGTCCCGCCCGGGACTGAGATCACACCCGTCGAACCTGCTCCAGTTCGCACTGGCGAAGGGATGTCACCGCGTGGACGCCATCTCCCTGCGCACCGCCCGCGAGGCGCTGCGCGACACCGCACCCCTGGTGCACTGCCTCACCAACACCGTGGTGCAGACGATCACCGCCAACGCGCTGCTCGCCGTGGGCGCGGCCCCGGCGATGGTCGACGACCCGGCCGAGGCCGGCGAGTTCGCCGCCGTCGCCTCCGCGGTGCTGGTCAACGTGGGCACCGTCTCCCAGCGGACCGCCGACGCGATGCGCCTGGCCGCTCGTGCCGCCGGCGAGGCGGGGACCCCGTGGGTGCTCGACCCGGTCGCCGTCGGGGGGCTCGGGTTCCGCACCGCCCTCGCCGCCGACCTGGTCGAGCTGCGGCCCACGGTCGTCCGCGGCAACGCCTCCGAGGTGCTCGCCCTGGCCGGTGCCGGGGCCGGCGGACGCGGTGTCGACAGCACCGCCGCCCCCGACGACGCCGTGGAGGTCGCCGCCTCCCTGGCCCGGCGCACCGGCGGGGTGGTGGCGGTCAGCGGTCCGGTCGACGTCGTCACCGACGGTGAGCGCACGCTGCGCGTCGGCGGCGGCTCGGTCCTGCTCACCCGCACCACCGGCGCCGGGTGCGCGCTGGGCGCGCTGACCGCCGCCTACGTCGCCGCCACCGGCGACCCGCTGCTGGGCACCGTCGCCGCCCACGCGCACGTGGCGCTGGCCGCCGAGGTCGCCGCCGACCTCGCCGACGGGCCGGGCACCTTCGCCCCGCAGTGGCTCGACGCGCTCGACGCCCTCGACGGCGAGGCGCTCACCCGCGCCGACGTCCGCGCCGCCTGATGCGACGCGCCTTCGACCCCACGCTGTACCTGGTCACCGACACCCTGCTCTGCGCACCCCGGTCGGTGCCGGAGGTGGTGGCCGCCGCGGTGGCCGGCGGGGTGACCGCCGTCCAGGTGCGGGACAAGACCGCCAGCCGGCGGGACCTGCTGGCGCTCACCCGCGCTGTCCAGGCGGTGCTCGCCCCCACCCCACGGGTGCGGTTGTTCGTGAACGACGCCGTCGACGTCGCGCTGCTCGCCGGCGCCGACGGGGTGCACGTCGGCCAGGACGACCTCCCGCCCGGCGAGGTGCGCACCCTGCTCGGCACCGATGCCCTGGTCGGGGTCTCGGTGGGCAGCGACGCCGACCTCGACGGGGTGCTGGCCCTGCCGCCGGGCACGGTCGACGTGGTGGGGCTCAGCCCGGTGTGGGCCACCCCGACCAAGCCCGATGCCGGCCCGGGGCTCGGGTTGGCCGGCACCCGGTCGCTGACCGCCCGGGCGCACGCCGGCGGGATCGCCGCCGTCGCGATCGGCGGCATCTCCGCCGCGAACGCCGCCGAGGTGCGGGCGACCGGCGTCGACGGCGTCTGCGTCGTCTCCGGCATCTGCGCCGCCCCCGACCCCGCGGCCGCCGCCCGCGCGCTGCGGGCCACCCTGACCCAGGAGCTGATCGACCGATGACCGCCGCCGTCGCCCTCACCGTCGCCGGCTCCGACCCCAGCGGCGGCGCCGGCATCCAGGCCGACCTGAAGACGTTCAGCGCGCTGGGCGCCTACGGCACCACCGTGCTCACCGCGCTCACCGCGCAGAACACCCGCGGCGTCACCGGCGTGCACGGCGTGCCGGCGGAGTTCGTCGGCGAGCAGCTGCGCACTCTGTTCGCCGACGTGACGGTGCACGCCACCAAGCTCGGCATGCTCGGCACCGCCGAGGTGGTCCGCGAGGTGGCCGCCGCGCTGGCCGACCGGCCGGGCGGCCCGGTGGTGTGCGACCCGGTGATGGTGGCGACCAGCGGTGACCGGCTGATCTCCGAGGAGGCGGTCGCGGCCGTGCGCGCCGACCTGCTGCCGGTCAGTGACCTGATCACCCCGAACGTGCCCGAGGCCGCCGCCCTGCTGGACGTCGCCCCGGCCACGACGGTCGACGAGCTGCCCGGCCAGGCCCAGGCGCTGCTGGCGCTGGGGCCGGCCGCGGTGCTGCTCAAGGGCGGGCACCTGGGCGGGGGGGACGAGGGCCGCGAGTTCAGCACGGACGTGCTGGTCACCGCCGACGCGGTGGTCGAGACCCGGCGCCCGCGGGTGGCGACGACGTCGACGCACGGCACCGGCTGCACGCTCTCCTCCGCGCTGGCCGCGCTGGCCGCCCGCGAGCAGCAGGCGGGGCGGCCGGTGGACTGGGCGTCGCTGGTCGAGCGGGCGCGGGACTACCTGCAGGCCGCCCTGGCCGCCGGAGAGACACTGGGCGTCGGCTCCGGGCACGGCCCGGTGCACCACTTCGCCGGCTGGTGGTGAGGGCCGGCTGGTGGTGAGCGCTCAGCTCTCCGCGTCGAGCACCTGGCGCAGCACCCGGGCGGCCAGCTGGTCGCCGCCCTCGGCCCCGCGCAGCAGCTGCTCGATGGCGCCGTCGACGTCGCCCTGGTCCAGCAGCAGCACGCCCAGGTCGTGGTGGCAGTGCAGGTCGCCGGCGTCGATGCCCGCCCGGTAGGCGGCCGCGGCCGCGACCGGGTGGTCGAACTCCTCGGCCAGGAGGCTGCCCAGCGGTCGCCAGCTCTCCTCCTCGCTGCGCAGCGCCCCGGCCTCGAGCACGCTGCGCGCCTCCTCCAGCCGGCCGGCGGTGCGCAGCAGGTCGGCCAGGTCGACCCGGGTGGAGGGGTGCCGGTCGGCGCCGGCCCGCAGCTCGCCCTCCAGCGCCGGGTCGCGCGTCTCGTCCCACCGCCAGCAGGCCAGCACGGCCCGCGCGTGGGCGTCGCCGGCGTCGACGGCCCGCTGCAGCCAGGCCTGCGCGTCGGCCAGGTCGCCGTCCTCGCGCAGCGACCAGGCCAGCTGGGCGGCGGCGTCGGGGTCACCGAGCTCCGCGCCGCGACGGAACGCGGCCCGGGCCGCCTCACACTGCCCCTGCTCCAGCTGGGCGGTGCCGAGGGTGGCCCAGGCGGCGCGGTCGCCGGCGGCCAGCGCCTCCCGGGCGGCCTCCTCGGCGTCGGCCCACCGTTCCACGTGCAACAACGCGATCGCCAGGTTGAGCCAGGCGTCGTCCTCACCGTCGGCCGCGGCCCGCTGGTAGGCGTGCACCGCCTCGTCCCAGCGCCGCAGCTCGGCCAGGCTGTTGCCCAGGTTGAACCAGGCCAGCGCCGAGCCGCGCACGGCGGCCCGGCCGAACGCGACCACCGCGGCTGCGTGGTCCCCGGCCTCGGCCAGGTCGCAGCCACGGTTGATGAGGTCGTCGATCTCGGCCTCCGCCGCGCCGTCCCGGGTCATGCGGGCAGTCTGGGGTGGCTCCCGGCCGTCCGTCGACCGCCTGCGCACCCGGACTGACCAGTCCGGGGGATCCGCCAGTTCCACCCGTCCGCCGGGCCTTCCTCGGCACTGTGCGCCTGCTGCACGTGCTGCAGCCGGGCCTCAGCCGGTCCAGTCCGGCGGGTCGCCGGGGGCGAGGTCCGGGTCGTCGGCGGCCAGGGTGCGGACCGGCCCGGGCGCCGTCCGCGGTCCCTCGAAGCGGACGGTCACCCGGTTCAGCCCGCTGCCCCAGACCCAGCCGGCACCGAGCCCGGCGTGGACGACGTCCTGACCGGGGTACCAGGTCACGGCCGCGGGCCGGTGCTCGACCGGTTCGGGCTCGGGCGCCTGCTCGACGACCGGCGCCGCCGGTTCCGGGTCACGCTCGGCGAACAGGTCGCCCTGGGCGTAGGGCGACAGCCCCGAGACACCGACGCCGAGCAGCCGCACCCCACCACTGCGGTCCACCCCCGCCAGCAGCCGGTGGGCGACCTCGGCGATCTGCCGCGGCTCGTCCAGCGCATGCGCCAGCGTCTGGGAACGGGTCAGCGTCGAGTAGTCGAACCGGCGCACCTTGAGGGTGACCGTGCGCCCGGAGGTGCCCGAGCGCTGCAGCCGGGTGCCCACCCGCACCGCGAGCGCCTCGATCTCCGCCGCCAGCCGCGCGGGGTCGGTGAGGTCGCGGGCGAAGGTCTCCTCCGCGCTGACCGACTTCGCCTCCCGGTCGGCCACCACCGGGCGGTCGTCGTCGGCGCGGGCCAGCCGGTGGAGGCCGGTGCCGTGCGCCTGGCCGACCAGGCTGGTCAGGTCGACCAGCGACAGCCGGTGCAGCTCGCCGACGGTGGTCACCTTGATGCTGGCCAGCCGCTCGGCGGTGGCCGGGCCCACCCCGCCCAGGCTGCGCACCGGCAGCGGGTGCAGCACCTCGAGCTCGGAGCCGGGCGGGACGACGGTGAGCCCGTCGGGCTTGTCCAGCTCGGAGCCGATCTTCGCCAGCGACTTGGAGGTGGCCACGCCGACCGAGCCGGTGACCCCGCCGGTGGCCGCGGCGATGCGGGCCTTCAGGTCGCGGGCCAGCGTGGTGACGCCGGCGACGGACAGGTCGTGCCCGCCGGCGGCCAGGTCGACGTAGGCCTCGTCGATGGAGACCGGCTCCACCAGCGGGGAGAGCTCGCGGAGCAGGCCCATGACCACCTCCGACGTGCGCCGGTAGGCGGCGAACCGGCCGCCGAGGAAAGCGGTGCCGGGTGGGCAGAGCCGGCGGGCCTCGGCGGTGGACATGGCGCTGCGGGCGCCGAACGCCCGGGCCTCGTAGGAGGCGGTGGCGACGACGCCGCGGCCGCCGGTGCCGCCGACGACCACCGGCCGCCCGCGCAACGAGGGCTTGTCGCGCTGCTCGACGGCGGCGAAGAAGGCGTCGAGGTCCAGGTGCAGGATGCTCGCTTCGCGCCGCACGCCGTCCCCACCTCCCTCCGCCCGGGAACACGCCGGCCCGCCGCGGGGCTGCTCCCCCGGGGATCCATCATCTCCCCGACCGACCGAGCACGAGGAGCGACGAGGGCATGACCGAGCAGAGCCAGTGGGTGCAGATCACGCAGGCCGACCCGGAGCACTCGGAGCGGTACGCCGAGCGGTTCCGGGTGATGGCCGCCCAGGGCGCCGACCTGGCCGGCGAGGCGCGGCTGGTCGACGCGTTCCTGCCGCGCGGCGCGCGGGTGCTCGACGCCGGCTGCGGCCCGGGCCGGGTGGGGGCGTTCCTGGCCGGTGCCGGGCACGAGGTGGTCGGGGTGGACGTCGACCCGGTGCTGATCGCGGCCGCCGAGGCCGACCACCCGGGCCCGCGGTGGCTGGTCGGCGACCTGGCGGAGCTGGAGCTGCCCGACCGCTTCGACGGCATCGTCTGTGCGGGCAACGTGATGGCCTTCCTGGCCCCCAGCACCCGCGGCACGGTGCTCGCGCGGTTCGCCGCCCACCTGGCCGAGGGCGGCCGCGCGGCGATCGGTTTCGGCGCCGGCCGGGGGTACGCCTTCGACGACTTCCTCGACGACGTCCGGGCCGCCGGGCTCGTGCCGGACCTGCTGCTGTCCACCTGGGACCTGCGGCCGTTCACGCCGGAGTCGGACTTCCTGGTCGCGGTGCTGCGGACGGGGTAGGACGGCGGCATGACCCACCTGCCCGACCCCGCCACGCTCTCCCGCCGGGACGACCAGCCCACCGCGGGGCGCACCCGGTTCGTCGCCACCGGAGCGCAGACGCGCGGGGACTTCGGGCTGTTCGAGGTGACCATGCCGCCGGGCGGCAGCGGGCCGGGGCCGCACCTGCACCGCACGTTCAGCGAGGCGTTCCACGTGCTGGAGGGCTCGCTGGCTGTGCTGGCGAACGGGCAGTGGACGACCGCGCACGCCGGGGACCTGCTCTACGTGCCGCGGTCGGGGGTGCACGCCTTCCGGTCGGTCGGGCCGGACGTCGGCGCCCGGTTCCTCATCCTGTTCACCCCGGGCATCCCGCGGGAGGACTACTTCACCGGGCTGCTGGAGCTGCACGCCGGCGGCCGCACGCCGACGACGGCGGAGATCGACGCCTTCGCCCTCCGGCACGACCAGCTCAACCTGCGCGACTGACCGGCGTGCCGCTGCTCACCGTGGGCCACGGGCCCGACGACCGCGCACGCCTGGGCGACCGGCTGCGGACCGCCGGGATCGCCGAGCTGGTCGACGTGCGCCGCTTCCCCGGCAGCCGGGTGAACCCCGACGTCCGGCGGGAAGCGCTGGAGGCCTGGCTGCCGGAGCTGGACGTGGCCTACCGCTGGGAGCCGCGGCTGGGCGGCCGACGGCGGCTGCCCCCGGACGGGCCGGTCGTCGACGACTGGTGGACCGTGGCGCAGTTCGCCGCCTATGCCGCGCACACCCGGACGGCGGAGTTCGCGACGGCGCTGGACGAGGTGCTCACCGCCGCCGGGGACCGGGTCGTCGCGGTGATGTGCAGCGAGAGCGTGTGGTGGCGCTGCCACCGGCGACTCGTCGCCGACGTCGCCGTCCTGGCGCACGGGGCACCGGTGCACCACCTGATGCCCGACGGCCGGCTGGCACCGCACCGGCCGGCCGAGGGCGCGGTGCTCGGGGACGACGGCGCGGTGCGCTGGCCAGCCCGGTCCTGACCGGGCCGGCCGGGGGGTCAGCCCTGGCGGCCGCGCCCGTTGTTGCCGCTGCCGCTGCCGCTGCCGTTGCCGTTCTGCTCCACGACCGCCTGCTGCGGAGCGACCTCGGCGGCCTCCTCGGCCGGCGCGGGAGCCGGCGCGGGGGCCGGCGCGGGGGCCGGGGCAGGGTCCTTCTTGCCGCCGCCGTTCTGCCGGGCAGCCGAGGAGACGGCCTGACCGTGCTCGCGCCCGGAGTCGAAGCTCTGGTGGGCCACCTCGGAGACCGCCTCACCGTGGTTCGGCGACGTCCCGGCGTCCTCGTCGGTGCCGGGCGCGGGAGCGACGGGCTCGTCGACGGCCGGCTCGGTGACCAGGGACTCGTCCTCGACCGGGGCCTCGGTGGTGGGGGCCTCGGTGGTGGGGGCCTCGGTGGTGGGGGCCTCGGTGATCGGGTCGGCGGGCGCGGCAGGCTCCTCGGTGGTGACTGCCTCGACCGTCGTGTCCGGCGCGGTCACCGACGTGCTGTCCGAGGCGGACTGCACCACCTGGGTGGTGGCGGCCGCACCTCCACCGGCGACCACGACGGCGGCGGCGCCCGCGGTGAGCTTCACGCCCAGGCCCGCCGAGGCGACCTTGGTGAGCAGGGCAGGGACCAGTCCGAGCATGGGGCACTCCTCATCGAGAACGAACGTTCTCGGAACTGATCGGCAGCTCCGCCGGCACCTTGAGGCCGATCACCCGATCGGCTGGCCGGAGCGACCCGGAGGTCAGCGGTAGTTGACCCTCACCAACCCGTTGTGCACCGAGATCGACCCGCCGTAGAAGAGCTGGACCGTTCGCCCACGGACCAGCTGCGCAGGCAGCATCGGGTAGAAAAGGCGACCCCGCTCCCAACCCTGCGCCACCCAGGCGTCCCGGATCGGCCCGGGCACGAAGTGCACGAGAGCCTGGTAGCCGCGTTGGACCGGGCCTCGGGCGTAGGCGGACCCGCCCTGGAAGTGCTGACCACAGCCGTCGTCGAGCAGGCCGCAGAACACGTCGGACGTCGGGTAACCCATCGCCCCGCGCTCGTAGCCCTGCTTCGACCACTCGTCGACGATCGCCCTCGGGATCACGAACGTCCCGGCCGGCGAGGAGTAGATGGACCCGCCGGTGTAGTGCTGGCCGCAGCCGCCGTCCTTGAGCCCGCAGAAGACGCCGGACCGCGGGTAGCCGAGGAAGCCCCGCTCCCAGCCCTGCCGGGCGTAGGCGTCCCGAAGGCGCCCGGCACGACCAGCGGGGGCGCGCCGGGGGTGGGGTAGATCGACCCGCGCTGGAAGTGCTGCGCCGTCCCGGCGCCGATCGAGAAGGCCTCGCTGGTGGGCAGGCCGATGCCACGCTCCCAGCCCTGGGCGGCCCAGCGGTCGCGGATCCCGGCGGACACCGCGAACGCGCCGGCCGGGGAGGAGTAGATCGACCCACCCTGGAAGTGCTGACCGCAGCCGCCGCCGGCCAGCCCGCAGAAGGTGTCCCTCGTCGGGTAGCCCAGCCAGCCGCGCTCCCATCCGCCGGCGCCCCACCGGTTGCGGACGACGCCGTTCAGGACGGCGACCGTCGGCGTCCTCGGGCTGGAGTAGACGCCGCCCCGCTGGAAGCGCTGCCTGGGCACGAGTGCACCTGTGTGCGCCGTGTGAGCGGGAAGGTAGTGCGCCCGGTGGCCCCGCAACCCCGACCGCCGGACCTGCGGCGTCGCGTTCGCGCAGGTCAGCGGCGGATCGAGGGGGATGCGTCAGTTCGCCATGTCGACGAAGCGGCTGTAGTGGCCCTGGAAGGCGACAGTGACGTTCGCGGTGGGGCCGTTGCGGTGCTTGACCAGCATGATGTCGGCCTCGCCGGCCCGCGGGGACTCCTTCTCGTACATGTCCTCGCGGTGGATCATCATCACCATGTCGGCGTCCTGCTCGATCGAGCCGGACTCACGGAGGTCGGAGAGCATCGGCTTCTTGTCCTGACGCTGCTCGGAGCCACGGTTCAGCTGGCTCATCGCGATCACCGGGAGCTCGAGCTCCTTGGCCAGCAGCTTCAGCGCCCGGGAGAACTCCGAGACCTCCTGCTGGCGGCTCTCCACCTTCTTGCCCGAGGTCATCAGCTGCAGGTAGTCGATGACGATGAGCTTGAGGTCGTTGCGCTGCTTGAGCCGTCGCGCCTTGGCCCGGATCTCCATCATCGTCATGTTCGGTGAGTCGTCGATGTAGAGCGGGGCGTCGGCGATCTCGCCCATCCGGCGGGCCAGCTTCGACCAGTCCTCGTCGGAGAGCGTGCCGGCGCGCATGTGGTGCAGCGGCACCTTCGCCTCGGCCGACAGCAGACGCATGGTGATCTCGTGCTTGCTCATCTCCAGCGAGAAGATCGCGGCGGGCAGGTGGTGCTTCACCGTGGCCGACCGGGCGATGTCAAGACCTAAGGTGCTCTTGCCCACGCCAGGGCGGGCGGCGATGACGACCATCTGGCCGGCCTGCAGGCCGTTGGTCAGCTCGTCGAGGTCGCGGATGCCGGTGGGCACGCCGCGGGCCGTGCCACCGCGCGAGGCGATCGCGTCCAGCTCGTCCATGGTGGGCTGCAGGACGTCCTCGAGACGCGAGTAGTCCTCGCTCATCCGCTTCTCGGTGACGTCGTAGATCTCCTGCTGGGCGCGGTCGACGATGTCGTCGACGTCGCCCTTCCCGCCGGCCGCGCCGTAGCCCAGCTGCACCACCCGGGTGCCGGCCTCGACCAGCCGCCGGAGCACGGCCTGCTCGGCGACGATCGCCGCGTAGTAGCCGGCGTTCGCCGCGGTCGGCGTGGAGGCGATCAACGTGTGCAGGTAGACCGCGCCGCCCATCTTGGACAGCTGGTCGGTGCGGTTGAGCTCCGCGGCGACGGTGATCGCGTCGGCGGGCTCACCGCGCCCGTAGAGGTCGAGGATGACGTCGAAAATGATCTGGTGCGCCGGGCGGTAGAAGTCCGGCCCGGCCAGCACCTCCACGACGTCGGCGATCGCGTCCTTGCTCATCAGCATGCCGCCGAGCACCGACTGCTCGGCCGCGACGTCCTGAGGGGGCTGCCGGTCGTACTCCGGAGCCGTCGGCCTCGGCCGGCTGATGTCGTCGACGACCGCCACGCTGGATCCCCCTGTCCGCCGGCCCACGTCGGGACCGGCTGCTGCTGTGCACCTGGTGCTGACCGCACGACGGCGGCCCCCGCCGTGCGGGCGCCGACCGTCGGGTCGTTGCTACCGCCGGGCACCGACAGTTCGGTGCCCGGCGGCAGCTGGGGAGGACGTTAGGAAGCTGTCGGCCGCACGTCCAACACCGCTGTGCACGTCGATCTGCACAACTTGTGGACAAGTCGGTGGACGAGCGTGGTCGCCGTGTGGACGGCCCGGGGGACGACGGCTCGTCGTGTTCCGGCAACCCCCTCGTCACCTGCGGTGCAGCCCCACCCAGCCTGTGGACGGGAGAAAGTCCGACACTTCCCCGGCGCGGCGCACCGTCGGCGTGTCGTCGGCGTTCCCGCTGGTCACACGCGCATCGCGGGCACGGCGCGGCCCGGCGACGGCGCCCGCCCGCGTCGTCCCGGGCAGCGGGGCTGCGGCCGGCCGGTGAACGGTGCACGACGCCGGCCCACGTCGCGGCGCGACAGGCACGACGGCGGCGACGGCGGTGCGAGGGCCGCGGGGACCGCTTCCACGGCCGCCGCCGGGCCCCGTGCTCCCCACCCGCGGGGACCGTTGTGCACCGTGATGTCCACAGACTGTGGAGAAGTCGACACGGGACCGCGGTCGGCGCCCCCGGCGCGGCCTCCGGGGGCGGCGGCCTTGTGGACGGCGGGTGGACCGGCGGGTGGACGCACCCGGGCGACCGGCCGCGGAGACGCCACGAGGGGCGCCGGACCGGAGTCCGACGCCCCTCGTGGGCGGTGCTGTGTGCCGGCTGTGTCAGCCGGCGGGCCGATCAACCAGCGACGACGTCGAGGTTCACCGTTGCGGAGACCTCGGGGTGCACCCGCACCGTGACGGTGTGGGCGCCGGTCGTCTTGATGCTGCTCGGGATCTCGATCCGGCGACGGTCGAGCTCCGGGCCACCGGCGGCAGAGACCGCGGCGGCGACGTCGGCGGTGGTGATCCGGCCGAAGAGCCGGCCACCCTCGCCGGCGCGGGCCGGCAGCGTGACGGTCAGGCCGCCGAGCCGCGCGGCGATCGACTGGGCGTCTTCCAGCGACGCGACGTCGCGGGCGGCACGTGCCCGGCGCAGGCTGTCGACCTGCTTCTCGGCACCCCGGGTGGCGACGATCGCCAGCCCGCGGGGCAGGAGGTAGTTGCGGCCGTAGCCGCCCCTGACCTCGACGGTGTCGCCGGAGGACCCGAGACCGGTGACCTCCTGCGTCAGGATCAGCTTCATCGTGCTCATGATCAGCGCGCCGTGGAGGTGTAGGGCAGCAGGGCCATCTCGCGGCTGTTCTTCACGGCCACGGCGACGTCACGCTGGTGCTGGCTGCAGTTGCCGCTGACGCGGCGGGCACGGATCTTGCCGCGGTCGGAGATGAACTTCCGCAGCAGGGTCGTGTCCTTGTAGTCGATGTAGGTCGCCTTGTCCTTGCAGAACTGGCAGACCTTCTTCTTGGGCTTGCGCACAGGGGGCTTGGGCACTTGGGGTTCTCCTGGGAGATCAGTACTGGAGTTGTCGGCCCCGCTGCAGGGGCCCGCCGCGAGCGTGCGAGCGGTGGGGGGCAGCGGGGTCCTTCATCAGAAGGGCGGTTCGTCGGAGGACGCCGGCGGGGTGGACCAGGGGTCGCTCGCCCCGCCGCCGGAGAAGCCACCGCCACCGCCGCCGCCGCCGCCGAAGCCACCGCCACCGCCACCGTCGCTGCGCGCAGCGCGGGTGACCTTGGCCGTGGCGTACCGGAGGCTGGGGCCGATCTCGTCGACCTCGAGCTCGACGACGGTGCGCTTCTCGCCTTCCTTCGTCTCGAATGAGCGCTGCTTCAGGCGCCCCGAGACGATGACCCGCGAACCGCGGGTGAGCGACTCAGCGACGTTCTCCGCCGCCTGGCGCCAGACGTTGCACCGCAGGAACAGGGCCTCGCCGTCCTTCCACTCCTGCGACTGACGGTCGAAGGTGCGGGGCGTCGAGGCGACGGTGAAGTTGGCGACGGCGGCGCCGGACGGCGTGAACCGCAGCTCCGGGTCGGCCGTCAGGTTCCCGATGACGGTGATGACGGTCTCGCCGGCCATGGTCAGTGGACCTCGGGCCGCATCAGCTTCGTGCGGAGCACCGACTCGTTGAGGTTCAGCTGCCGGTCGAGCTCGGCGACGGCGGCCGGCTCGGCCTGGATGTCGACGATGGCGTAGATGCCCTCGACGTTCTTCTTGATCTCGTAGGACAGCCGGCGGCGGCCCCAGATCTCGGTCTTGACGGTGCCACCGGAGTTGGTGACGACGGTCAGGAACCGGTCCAGGCTGGGAGCGATGGTCCGCTCCTCGAGCTCAGGGTCGAGGATGATCATCAGTTCGTAGTTGCGCACGGAGAACCCCACCTCCTCTGGTCTCAGCGGCCGCAGCACATCTGCGGCAGGAGGGTCGTACATGCGTCGCGCGCCGGGCCTGCAGGCAGCAGGACAGACGCGCACCGGTCAGGCTACCAGCGCACGCGACACCACCGGTGCGTCGGACCGGCGATCTACGCTCCTCGGGTGGCTGAGCAGCTGATCGGCGTGCACGTCGGACCGGGCCTGACCGAGGCGAACGAGCTCGACGAGGGCGGCCCGCTGGCCCGGGCCGCGGAGCTGGACGCCGACGCCGTCCAGGTGTTCCTGGCCGACCCGCAGGGCTGGAAGGCGCCGAAGCCCCGCCCGGACGCCGACGCGCTGCTCGCCTCCGACGTCGCGGTCTTCGTGCACGCCCCGTACGTGCTCAACGTCGCCTCCACCAACAACCGGATCCGCATCCCCAGCCGCAAGCTCCTCGGGCAGCACGCCCAGGCCTCGGCGGCGATCGGCGCCCGCGGCATGGTGGTGCACGGCGGGCACGTGCTGGCCGCGGACGACCCGGCGGCCGGCGTCGACAACTGGCGCAAGACCTTCGCCCGGCAGGCCGACGACGGCGGGTTCGGCGTCCCGGTGCTGATCGAGAACACCGCCGGCGGCGACAACGCGATGGCCCGCGAGCTGGCCGCGGTGGGCCGGCTGTGGGAGGCGGTCGGGGCGTTCGGCGCCGGGTTCGTGCTCGACACCTGCCACGCCTGGGCAGCCGGCTGGGACCTGGCGAGCGTCGTCGACGACGTGCGTGCGGTCACGGGGCGCATCGACCTGGTGCACCTGAACAACAGCCGGGACCCGGCCGGCTCCGGCCGCGACCGGCACGCGCCGCTGGAGGCCGGGGAGATCCCGGTCGAGCTGCTGCTGCACGTCGCGCGGGAGGCCGGCTGCCCCGTCGTCCTGGAGACACCCGGGGACGCCGCGTCGCACGCGGCGGAGATCAGCCGGCTGCGGTCGACCCTGTCCTGACGGGGCGGTGCGCCCCGCCGGACCGCCGGGTGCGGCGCAGGACCACCCGGTCGACGGCGCCGTCCAGCACCCCACCGGCCGGGTCGTCGACCCCCGGCCAGCTGCGCCGCACCAGGTCCCGGTCCGGCTGCCACACCTCGCGGACCACCAGCACCATCAGGGCGACGATCGCGACGTCCCGCAGGACGACGGCGGTGTAGAACCACTCGACGCCGACCCCGCGGGCGTCGGAGCCGAGGTAGTACAGCATCGTCATCGCCCACACCAGCGCCTCGGTGGCCTGCCACGCCAGCAGCGAGCGCCACCGCGGCCGGGCCAGCACCGCCAGCGGCAGCAGCCAGAGTGCGTACTGCGGGCTGTACACCTTGTTCAGCAGCAGGAAGGCCGCGACCAGCAGGAACGCCAGCTGCGGCAGCCGGGGCCGCAGCGGGGCGGCCAGCGCCAGCCAGCAGACCCCGGCCGCGGCCAGCACCAGGACCACGGCCACCACGGTGTTCAGCTGCTCCGGCGCCTGCCCCTCGGCCAGCGGGCCGTCGAGGAACCGGTCGCCGGACCAGTCGATGAGCAGCGCCCAGATCGACTCCGGGTTGGCCGGGCGGGTGTCGCTGAGGGTGAAGAAGCGCGCCCAGTTCTCCGGCGCGGCCAGCGCCACCGGCACGTTCACCACCAGCCAGGCGACGCCGGCCGCGACGACGGTGGTGAGCCAGGCGCGCAGCCGGCCGGCCCGCAGGCAGAGCGCGAACAGCACCCCCAGCACGATCAGCGGGTAGAACTTCGCCGCCACCGCCAGCCCGAGCAGCACCCCGGCCGGCACCGGGTGGCGCCGGGCCCACGCCCACATGCCCAGGGTGGTGAGCGCGACGGCGAGCAGGTCCCAGTTGGTGAAGGCGTAGACGAACAGCACGGGGGACAGCGCCACCATCGCCGCGTCCCAGGGGCGCCGTCCGCTGAGCGCCAGCACGCCGCGGGTGACCAGCAGCGCCAGCACCGACAGCAGCAGCGCGGTGACGACGGTGAAGGAGAGCACCGGCACCGGGTCGGGCAGCAGCCCGGTGCCGCGAGCCAGCGCGTCGTACCCCCGGCCGAGGACGGCGGCCGCCTGCATCATCGCGCCGGTCAGCACCGGGTACTCGACGGCGGAGTCCAGGTAGGGCACCTGCCCCTCGGACAGCCCGCGGCTGCCGAACAGCGCGACGGCGTCGCTGTAGCAGAGGTGCGTGTACTGCTTGGAGCCACTCCAGTCGCCCGACGCGCACGGCGCCTGCTTCGCCCAGGCCGCCGCGAGCACGGTGACGGTGAAGAGCAGGCAGACCCGCAGCGGCGTCCAGAACCGGGCCCGGCCGGTGACCGCGTGCCGGCCCCAGGGCCCACCGACCGCCTCGCTCGCCTGGGCCACCACCGGGTCGGTCCAGGAGGGCACCACCCGGTCGGGCTGTCCGGACGCCTCGGGCCCAGATGCCGCGGGCCCGCCCCCCGGCTGGTCGGCCGGGACGGACGGGCCCGCGGAGGAGGTGCTCACACGGTCAGTCTGCCGGGGTGCTCACTGGTTCGTGCCGGGGACACCGGGGGCCGGCGGGACGGCGCCACCGCCACCCCCGGCACCACCGCCACCGGCGTCGCCACCCGTGTCCCCGCCGGTGTCCCCGCCGGTGCCGCCGCCACCGGCGTCCTCACCGGTGCCGCCGTCGTCCTCGCTCCCGGGCGGGGGAGCGACGGCCGAGGAGGAGGACGACGACGAGGACGACGGCGTCGAGCTGGGGGCCGGCGGCGGCACCGGTGCCCGGCTGGTCTGCACCGGGGCCGCCGACGTCTCGGCCGGGGTCGGCGTCGGCTCGGGCACGCCCTCCCCGGTGTCGCCCTTGATCAGGGCCCGGCTGGGCAGCTCCTCCACCGGGGTGCCGGCCAGGGCGGCGTTCATGAACTGCTGCCAGATCTCCCCGGGCAGCCCCGAGCCGTAGATGATCCGGCCCTGCACGTTCCTGATCGGCTCCAGCGCATCGCTGCCGACCCAGACCGCCGCGGACAGCGACGGCGTGTAGCCGACCATCCAGGCGTCGGAGTTGTCCTCGTCGTTGAGCCCCTGGGTGCCGGTCTTGGCCGCCACCGGCCGGTTGCCGTCCAACGGCAACCGCGAGCCCCTCGCGACGTCCTCCAGGGCGAAGGTCACGTCGCTGGCCACGTTGGGCTCGATGACCTGCTGCGCGGTGGCCGAGCCGTCCTTGGTCGCCAGCACCCCGCCGGCGCTGTCCCGGACCTCGGCGACGAAGTGCGGGTCGTGGCGCACCCCGCCGGCGGCGAAGGTCGCGAAACCGACGGCCTGGTCGATCGGGCGCATCTCGTACTGGCCGATGCCGATCGAGCCACCGGCGTTGCCGTTGCGGTCCGCCAGCACCGGCTGGTTGGCCAGCGCGCCGCCGGTCCACATCTCCGGCAGCCCGGTGGCCTGCAACGCGGTCTGCCGCACGTCCATCGGGCCGACCTCGTAGGCGAGCCCGTAGTACGTGGTGTTCAGCGACTTGGTCATCGCCTCCTTGAGCGTGCAGGCCGCGCACTGGGCGTTGCTGGAGTTGCGCACCGGCTGGGTGCGGTCCGGGAAGTTCTGCGGCGAGCTGCCGTCGCGGCGGGCGTCGACGCTGATCCCCCGCTCCAGCGCGGTGGCCAGCACGTAGGGCTTCATCGACGAGCCGGGCTGCCGCTGGGCCTGGGCGTAGTCGATGAACGGTGCGCCGTCCTCGCCGGGGACCCCACGGGCGTTGCCGTAATAGGCCACGACCCCGCCGGTCCGCGGGTCGACGGCGACCAGCGCCTCGCGGAGGTTCTCCGGCTCGCCGGCCATCACGTCGTTGACCGCGGCGACCGCGGCGTCCTGCTTGGCCTTGTCCAGGGTGGTGACGATCCGCAGGCCGGAGGACTCGACCGAGTCGTAGCCCATGTTCGACACCTCGCGCACCGCGGCGCGAGCCACCAGGCCCTCCGGGCCCTCCGGGTAGCCGAGATTGGAGCCGGTGTTGGGCAGCACGGCGGGGTACTGCGCGGCGGCGCGGGCCGCGGAGTCCAGCCAGCCCTCCTCGACCATGCCGTCGAGCACCCGGGCCCAGCGGTCCTGCGCGCCCTCGGGGTTGTTCTCCGGGTCGTAGGAGCTGGGGCTGCGCACCTGGACGGCGAGCACGGCACCCTGCTCGGCGGTGAGGTCGGCGGCCGTGACCCCGAAGAAGGTGTTCGCCGCCGCCTCGATGCCGTAGGCGCCGCGGCCGAAGTAGATGGTGTTCAGGTAGTTCTCCAGGATCTCCTTCTTGGAGTACTCGTTGTCCAGCTTGACGGCGAGGAAGAGCTCCTTGAACTTCCGGCTGAAGGTCTGCTCGGAGCTGAGGAAGGCGTTCTTCACGTACTGCTGGGTGATCGTGGAGCCACCCTGGGTGGAACCGCCGGTCAGGTTGTTCCACGCCGCCCGCAGGATCCCGGTGAAGGAGATGCCCGGGTCGGTGTAGAAGTCCCGGTTCTCCGCGGCGAGGATCGCGTTCTGGGCCGCCTCGGAGACCTGGTCCAGCGAGACGTCGGTGCGGTTGCCCTCGGCCTCGGCCAGGCGGGCCATCTCGGTGACGCCGTCGGAGTAGTAGACGACCGTCGTCTGCGCGTTCTGCACCGACTCGGGCGAGGGCACCTCGGTGGTCGCGTAGACGACGCCGACGAACACCCCCAGCAGCACCAGCAGGGTGGCGACGAGACCGGCGACGATCTTGAGCCATCGGCGACGGCGCTGCTTCCCGGTGCGCTTCTTCTTGCCACCACCCCCGCCACCGCGACCGCCCCTGGCCGTGGGCGGCCGGTTACCCGGCGGGCGGCCCCCACCACCGGAGGACGGGCGCCCGGAGGCCGGACGGGCACCCGCGGGCCGGCCGGGCGCCCCGGACCGGGGGGGGGGGGGGGGGGCCGCCGGGGGGGGGGGGGGGGGGGGGGGGGGGGGGGGGGGGGGGGGGGGGCGGGGGGGGGGGGGGGGGGGGGGGGGGGGGGGGCGGGGG
>NZ_JBJHAH010000021.1:0-66764 GCF_054050915.1 Modestobacter sp. SYSU DS0875
CCCCCCCCCCCCCCCCCCCCCCCCCCCCCCCCCCCCCCCCCCCCCCCCCCCCCCCCCCCCCCCCCCCCCCCCCCCCCCCCCCCCCCCCCCCCCCCCCCCCCCCGCGGCGGCATAGGCTCGGTGAGGTGGAACGACGGATCTTCGGCATCGAGACCGAGTACGGCGTCACCTGCACCTTCCGGGGTCAGCGCCGCCTCTCCCCGGACGAGGTCGCCCGGTACCTGTTCCGGCGGGTGGTCTCCTGGGGGCGCAGCTCCAACGTCTTCCTGCGCAACGGGTCCCGGCTCTACCTGGACGTGGGCAGCCACCCCGAGTACGCCACCGCCGAGTGCGACGACCTCACCGAGCTCGTCGTCCACGACAAGGCCGGCGAGCGGATCCTCGAGGGGTTGATGGTCGACGCCGAGGAGCGCCTCAAGGAAGAGGGCGTCACCGGCGACATCTACCTGTTCAAGAACAACACCGACTCCGCGGGCAACAGCTACGGCTGCCACGAGAACTACCTCGTCGGCCGGCACGGCGAGTTCGGCCGGCTCGCCGACGTCCTCATCCCGTTCCTGGTCAGCCGGCAGATGGTGGTCGGCGCGGGCAAGGTGCTGCACACCCCGCGCGGCGCCGTCTACTGCGTCAGCCAGCGCGCCGAGCACATCTGGGAGGGCGTCTCCAGCGCCACCACCCGCTCCCGGCCGATCATCAACACCCGCGACGAGCCGCACGCCGACGCCGAGAAGTACCGCCGGCTGCACGTCATCGTGGGCGACTCGAACATGAACGAGACGACGACGCTGCTCAAGGTCGCGATCACCGACCTGGTGCTTCGGATGATCGAGCAGGGCGTCGTCGTGCGGGACATGGCCCTGGAGAACCCGATCCGGGCCATCCGCGAGATCAGCCACGACATGACCGGACGGCGCAAGGTCCGGCTGGCCAACGGCCGCGAGATGTCGGCGCTGGAGATCCAGACCGAGTACCACGACCGGGCCGCGGAGTTCGTCGACCGGGAGGGCCTCGGCCCCGTGCACCGGCAGATGCTCGAGCTGTGGGGGCGCACCCTCAAGGCGGTCGACACCGGCGACCTCGGCCTCATCGACCGGGAGATCGACTGGGCCAGCAAGTACCGGCTCATCGAGCGGTACCGGGCCAAGCACGACCTGCCGCTGTCCAGCCCACGGGTGTCCCAGCTCGACCTCGCCTACCACGACATCCGCCGTGGCCGGGGCCTGTACTACCTGCTGGAGAAGGCCGGGCAGGTCGAGCGGGTGGCGCACGACCCGCTCGTCTTCGAGGCCAAGAACGTGCCACCGCAGACCACCCGGGCCAAGCTGCGCGGTGAGTTCATCCGGCGGGCGCAGGAGAAGCGCCGCGACTTCACCGTCGACTGGGTGCACCTCAAGCTCAACGACCAGGCGCAGCGCACCGTGCTGTGCAAGGACCCGTTCAAGTCCGTCGACGAGCGGGTGGAGAAGCTGATCTCCAGCATGTGAGGAAGGACCCCGTCCTCCGCATCCTCCGCACGCTCGGGACGATCCTCTGGACGCGGCCGTACTTCGCGGGCGTCCACCGCACTCGTCACCGGGGTCAGCCGGCGCGCCGGCATCGGGTTCGCCATCGTCCGCCGGCTCCCGGTCACGCGGCACCCGCATCCCCTGTCCACGGCGCAGGCGGGAGCGCGGGAGCGCGGGGGAGTGGCGGCAGGGCGGGTCAGGCCGGCGGGGCGCCGAACAGGGCCAGCTGCGCGGCGAACCGGCCGGCGGCGGCCGCGGCCAGGAAGTACGCGCGGTCCTCGGCGACGCTCCGGCCCATCGTCGACAGGGTCACCGGCGAGCCGGCCAGCGCGTCGTCCAGCCCCTCGGTGTCCACCCACTCCACCACGTTCCGCTCGGGCTGCCCGGCGAGGTCCTCCTCGACCTGCTTGCCCAGCTCCGAGCCGATGCCACGGGGCGCCACCAGGGTCACCCCGCCCATGGCCACCCGGCCGAACGCGGTCAGCGAGTGGTGGGAGACGCCGCGGTGCCGGGGCCGCGGATCGGCCTCGGAGATGCGCAGCGCCCCGATCGTCTGCCCGCCCAGCACGTGGACGGCGTTGCACGCCTCCCCGGCGGCGACCCCGGAGAAGCCCCACGGCGTCCCGGTGCCCAGGTTGCCCGGGCCCTGCGCCACCACGGTGACGTCGGCGTGCAGCACGTGCCGCGCGGCGAGCAGCCCGGTGTGCACGGTCACCGCCTCCAGGTCACCGCCGAACGCCTGCCCCACGGTGACCACCCCGGCCAACGACCCGGCCAGCGCGTCCAGCGTCCGGGAGAACGCCGCGGGCAGCGCCCCGCCGTCGGTCATCACGTAGGCCACCCGCAGCGCCGGATCGGTGACGTGGACGCCGGCGAGCACGGCCGGCAGCGCCGAGTGCAGGTCGGCCACGACGACCGGCATGCCACCGAGGTCCTCGGCGGCGGCGAGGACCTCGTGGTGCTCGGTCTCCTGCTCGTCGACGCCCTGCACGGTCGCCTGCAGCGGCGTGTACCGGCCCTTGACCAGGTGCCCCGGACCGGTGGGGTCGGCCGGCAGCCGGTCGGGCACGGCGACGACCAGCGCGTACCCGCCGGTGCCCAGCTTCTGGGCCCACGCGGTGGTGTTCAGCAGCACCTCGTCGTCGACCTGGGGAGTGCCCACGAGCGAGGGGTGGGCCAGCGCCCGCACCGTCCCGTCGCCGGGCACCTCGACGGTCATCTCCTGCGCGTCGCGCCAGGCCCGGCCCAGCTCGGTGACCCGCCCGCGTCGCCAGCGGATCCGGGAGGCCGGGGCAGGGGAGGGAGGAGTCGTCACCGTCGCAGGCTAACCAGCGGGCGAGCCGCGGGCAGCCGGAGCCGTAACCTGTGCGACGTGGCAGCCAAGCGGGCGGAACGACTGGTGAACCTGGTCATCGCCCTGCTCGGCACCCGGCAGTACGTGTCGGCGGCCCGGATCCGGGCCACCGTGCCCGGCTACGAGCCCGACGACGGCACCGACCGCGCCGACGAGGCGTTCAAGCGGATGTTCGAGCGGGACAAGGCCGAACTGCGCGAGATCGGCGTCCCGCTGGAGACCGGCCGCACCAGCGCCTTCGACACCGAGGACGGCTACCGGATCGCCCGGGCCGACTACGAGCTGCCCGAGATCACCCTCACCGGCGAGGAGGCCGCCGCGGTGGGCCTGGCCCTGCGGCTCTGGCAGTCCGCCCAGCTGGCCGGCGCCGCGCAGAGCGCTCTGGTGAAGCTCCGGGCCGCCGGTGTCGACGTCGACCCGGGCCGGGTGCTGCCCATCCAACCGCGCCTGGACGCCGGGGAGCCGGCCTTCGAGCCGTGCTACGCCGCGGCCCGGGACCGCCGGGTGCTGACCTTCGACTACCGCCGTCCCGACGAGCAGCGCCCGGCCCGCCGCCGGGTGCAGCCCTGGGGCGTGGTCGCCTGGCACGGCCGCTGGTACCTGGTGGGCCACGACCTGGAGCGGCAGGCCCCGCGGGTCTTCCGGCTCTCCCGCGTCGTCGGCACCCCGAAGGCCAGCGGCCCGGCGGGGGCCTTCGCCCCGCCCGCCGACCTGGACCTGGCGTCGGTGGTGGCCGGCTCCGAGCAGCGCGAGGAGCAGGTCGTCGTCGTCCGGGCCCGCCCGGGGACGGCGATCGGCCTGCGCCGGCACGCGACGGTGGTGGGCACCGCCGAGGACGGGGACGACCGGCTGGAGCTGCGCACGACCGAGCCGTGGGCGCTCGCCGACCAGCTCGCCGCCTACGGTGCCGACGTGCTCGTCGAGTCCCCGCCCCGGATGCGCGAGGCGGTCGTCGAGCGACTCACCCGCCTCGCCGCGCTGGGGGAGCGGGCATGACCGCGCCGAGCACCGCCGAGCGGATGACCCGCCTGCTGGCCCTGGTGCCCTACCTGCAGGCCCGCCCGGGCGGCGTCCGGCTGGCCGACGCCGCCGCGGACTTCGGCGTCCCCGAGGCCCAGTTGCGCCGCGACCTGGACCTGCTGTGGGTCTGCGGGCTGCCCGGTCACGGCCCGGGCGACCTGATCGACCTGGCGTTCGAGGGTGACCGGGTGCGGGTCACCTTCACCGCCGGCATGGTGCGCCCGCTGCGGCTGACCACCGACGAGGCGGTCGCGCTGATCGTCGCGCTGCGGACCCTGCTGGAGCTGCCCGGGCTGGCCGAGGGCGAGGCGGTCAGCCGCGCACTGGCCAAGGTCGCCACCGCCGCCGGGCAGCCCGCGGAGCTCGCCGCACCGGTCGCGGTCAGCGTGGGCGCGGGGGAGGAGTCCCTCGCCGTCGTCCGGCAGGGGCTGGAGCGCCGGCGTGCCCTGCACCTGCGCTACTACGTGCCCAGCCGCGACGAGCGCACCGACCGGGTCGTCGACCCCATGCGCCTGCTGCTCGTCGACGGCCACTGGTACCTGGAGGCCTGGTGCCGCAACGTCGAGGGCGTGCGGCTGTTCCGGCTCGACCGCATCGACGACGTCACCGTGCTCGACTCCCCGGCCGCCCCACCGCCGCAGGCCCACGAGCGCGACCTCGAGTCCGGCCTCTACCAGCCCAGTGGCGAGGAGCCGCTCGTTCGTCTCCGGCTGGCCCGCGCCGCCCGCTGGGTGGCCGACTACTACCCGGTCGAGGAGCAGTCCGAGATCGACGACCCGCCCGGCGGGCTGGCGGTCGCGGTGCGGACGTCGGACCTGGGCTGGGCACGGCGCCTGGTCGCCTCCCTCGGCGGCGCCGCGCTCGTCGACGAGCCGGCCGGGCTGGCCGGGCAGGTGGCGGCCGAGGCCCGGGCCGCCCTGGCCCGCTATGCGGACCGGCCGACGGCGGACTGACCGACAGCGGCTCCCGGCCAGGCGCACAGCGCGCGCCTGGCCGGCCCCGTTATGGTCGTGGCGTGCTGCTGATCGTCTGGATCGTCGTCGCCGTGCTGGCCGTCGTGGTGCTCGGCAGCATCGCCTACAGCCTGTTCGGTGCGCTGGGCCGGCTCACCCGCGAGCTGCGCCGGCTCGACGGCGAGGTGCGCCCGGTCCTCGCCGAGGTCCAGGCCACCCTCGACCGGGCCGCCGCCCAGCGCGCCGCGGGCACGCCGGACCCGGCGCCGACGGCTCGCTGAACAACAGGTGGACGGCGGCTGCACACCCTCGCCGAGGGGCTGTCCGGCCGTCTCCCCGGCGTAGAGTCAGCGCCACCACGACCACTCGGAGGACCCGATGAACCTCGGCCCGATGGAGATCGGCCTGATCATCCTGGCCGTCCTGCTCCTCTTCGGCTACAAGAAGCTGCCGGAGGCCTCCCGCTCGATGGGGCGCTCGATGCGCATCTTCAAGAGCGAGATGAAGGGCATGAAGGACGACGACGTCCGCACCAAGGACGAGGCCAAGACCACGCCGGTCCGCGGCGAGATCGTCCCCCCGACGCCGGTCACCCCCGCGGCCACCGACTACGAGGCGGAGCTCCGGGCCGCCGAGGCCCGGGCCGCGGAGGCGCGTGCCCGCGCCGAGCAGGCCCGCGCGTCGGCCGCCGCCGACGGCCGCTGACCTCCCGCACGTCCGGAGCACCCGCCCGTGACCCTGGCAGGGCGAACGCGTGATCGCCGTCCGCGGCGTCCCCCTCGGGACGCCGCGGCGACGATGTCCCTGATCGGCCACCTCCGCGAGCTGCGCAACCGGGTCGCGAAGGCGCTGCTGGCCCTGCTGGTCGGCACCGCGGTGGCCTTCTGGTGGTACGAGCACGGGCTGGGCGACTTCATCCGCGCGCCGTACTGCGGCCTGCCGACCGACCTGAGGTTCGAGGGCGGCAGCGAGCAGGAGTGCGGCCTGCTGATCACCAACGTGCTCGGCGGTGTCTTCATCCGGCTCAAGGTCAGCTTTCTGGTCGGTGCAGTCCTCTCCGCGCCGTTCTGGCTCTACCAGCTGTGGGCGTTCGTCACCCCGGGGCTGAAGAAGAACGAGAAGGCCTGGGGTTCCGGCTTCGTCGCCGTTTCCTCGACGCTGTTCGCCCTCGGAGTGGCGCTGGCGTACATCTCGCTGTCCAAGGGCCTGGAGCTGCTGCTCAGCCTGGCCGGCAGCGGCACGATCGTCATGCTGACCGCGCAGGACTACATCGGCTTCGCGCTCTCGCTGCTGATCGCCTTCGGGGTCAGCTTCGAGGTGCCGCTGTTCGCGGTCGCGCTGAACCTCGTCGGCGTCCTCAGCCACGAGACGCTGTCCAAGGGCCGGCGCTGGATCTTCTTCCTCACCATCGTCTTCGCCGCGTTCATCACGCCCACCCAGGACCCGTTCACCATGATCCTGATGGCCGGGCCGATGATCGTGCTGTTCGAGATCGCCATCCAGATCGCCCGCTTGGTCGACCGGCGCCGGGCCAAGAAGGCCGCCGCCGCGGGCCTGACCGGGCTCGACGACGACGAGGCCTCCCCGTTCATCGGCGGCCCGTCGGCGCTGGACACCACCCCCAGCGGCCTCGACACCACCCCCAGCGGCCTCGACACCACCCCGAGCCCACTCGACGAGCCGGACCCGGTCGAGCGCCGCTGAGCCCACGGGCTCCTGGCAGGGGCCGGCTGCGAGCGCGCGAGTGGCGGGGGGCCGGGAGGCGCCTAACGTGGGGGCATGTCCAGCCCGGCTGAGCGGTACGCGGCTGCCCGCCGGCGTAACGCGCACCCCACCCTCGCCGACTTCACCGCCGAGCTCGGCTTCAGCCTCGACCCGTTCCAGGTCGAGGCCTGCGAGGCGCTCGAGCGCGGCTCCGGCGTGCTGGTCTGCGCGCCCACCGGCGCCGGCAAGACCATGGTGGGGGAGTTCGCCGTCCACAAGGCGCTGCAGGAGGGCCGCAAGGCCTTCTACACCACCCCGATCAAGGCGCTGTCCAACCAGAAGTACAACGACCTGGTCGACCGGTACGGGTCGAGACGGGTCGGCCTGCTGACCGGCGACAACGCCATCAACGGCGACGCACCGATCGTGGTGATGACCACCGAGGTGCTCCGCAACATGCTCTACGTGGACTCCCCGGCGCTCACCGACCTCGGCTACGTGGTCATGGACGAGGTGCACTACCTCGCCGACCGGTTCCGCGGCGCGGTGTGGGAGGAGGTGATCATCCACCTCCCCGAGCACGTCCGGCTGGTGTCGCTGTCGGCGACGGTGAGCAACGCCGAGGAGTTCGCCGACTGGCTGGTCAGCGTCCGCGGGGACACCGCCGTGGTGGTCAGCGAGGTGCGGCCGGTACCGCTGTGGCAGCACATGCTGGTCGGGAGCCGGGTCTTCGACCTGTTCGCGCTGCGACCGGCCGCGCACGCGGGGGAGTGGGAGCAGACCCCGCGCGGGCAGTCGACCCGGGAGCGCGGCCGGGCCGTCGTCGACCCGGAGCTGGTTCGCTTCGTGCACGAGCAGGAGCGCCGGTACGACTCCTTCTCCGGCGGCGGGGGCGGCTCCCGGGGCGGGTTCAGCCACAAGCCGCGGTTCCGTCCGCCGTCGCGGCCCGACGTGGTCGAGCGGCTGGACCGGGCCGGGCTGCTGCCGGCGATCACCTTCGTGTTCAGCCGCAACGGCTGCGACGCCGCCGTCCACCAGTGCCTGGGGTCGGGGATGCGGCTGACCGACGAGACCGAGCGGGCCGCGATCGCCGAGGTCATCGACCGGCGCACCGGGTCGCTGCCCGAGGAGGACCTGCACGTCCTCGGTTTCTGGGAGTGGCGCGAGGGGCTGCTGGCCGGGTTCGCCGCACACCACGCCGGGCTGGTGCCGGCGTTCAAGGAGACCGTCGAGGAGTGCTTCGTCCGCGGTCTGGTCAAGGCCGTGTTCGCCACCGAGACCCTTGCGCTGGGCATCAACATGCCCGCGCGCACCGTCGTCCTCGAGCGGCTGGTCAAGTGGAACGGCGAGGCGCACGTCGACGTCACGCCGGGGGAGTACACCCAGCTCACCGGCCGGGCCGGACGGCGGGGCATCGACATCGAGGGCCACGCGGTCGTGGTCTGGGCCCCCGGCGTCGACCCGGCGGTGGTCGCGGGGCTGGCCAGCACCCGTACCTACCCGCTGAAGTCGTCGTTCCGGCCCAGCTACAACATGGCGGTCAACCTGGTCGGCACGCTCGGCCGGGAGCGGGCGCGGGAGCTGCTCGGCTCCTCCTTCGCCCAGTTCCAGGCCGACCGCTCGGTGGTCGGCCTGGCCCGGTCCGCCGCCCGGCACGAGGAGACCGCGGCGCAGCTGGAGCGGGAGATGAGCGGTGGGCTGACGAACGCCGCGCTCGACGTCGCCGGCTACGCCAAGCTGCGGCTGGAGATCTCCGAACGGGAGAAGGCGCTGTCCCGCGACACCCAGGCCCGCCGACGGCTCGAGGCCGCGGAGTCGCTGGAGGCGCTGCGGCCCGGGGACGTCATCCGGGTGCCCTCCGGTCGGCGGCAGGGCCTGGCCGTGGTGCTCGACCCGGGCATCACCGAGCTCACCGACCCCCGGCCGCTGGTGCTCACCGAGGACCGGTGGGCGGGGCGCCTGGCAGCCGTCGACTTCCCCAGCCCGGTCAGCGCGCTGGCCCGGGTGAAGGTGCCGAAGAACTTCAACCACCGCAGCCCGCACGCCCGCCGCGACCTCGCTTCGACGCTGCGGAACGCGCGGGCGGAGAACGGGCTGGGTGCGCGCCGCACCAAGGGCCGCTCGGCCGCCGACGACGACCCGGTGCTCGCCGACCTGCGGCACGCCCTGCGCGCGCACCCCGTGCACGGGCTCCCCGACCGGGAGGAGCGGGTGCGCGCTGCCGACCGCTGGCTGCGCGAGGTGCGGGATGCCGAGCGGCTGCACCGGCAGATGGCCGAACGCACCGGCTCGCTGATCCGCCAGTTCGACCGCACCTGCGACGTCCTCACCGAGCTGGGCTACCTGGTGCCCGAGGCGCCGCCCGCCGCCGAGGCCGTCGGGGAGGGGGAGCCCGACCGGGTGACCGACGCCGGCCGGCAGCTGGCCCGGCTGTGGACCGAGACCGACCTGCTCACCGCCGAGTGTCTGCGCGCCGGTGCGTTCCGCGGCCTGACCCCCGCCGAGCTCGCCGCCTGCGTCTCGGCGCTGGTGTTCGAGGCCCGCCGGGAGAGCCCGGCCACCCCCTCGGTGCCGGCCGGCAAGATCGCCGGCGCGCTGGCCGAGATGCGCCGGGTGCGTGCCCGGCTGTTCGACGTGGAGACCGAGCACGGCGTGCCGGCCACCCGCGACCTCGACCTGGGCTTCGTCTGGGCCGCCTTCCGGTGGGCCGACGGGCAGTCCCTGGACCGGGTGCTCGCCGGCGCCGAGCAGGCCGGCACCGAGCTCTCCGGCGGGGACTTCGTCCGCTGGGCCCGGCAGCTCATCGACCTGCTCGACCAGCTGGCCAAGGTCGCCGACGAGCCGCTGGCCGGGGTGGCCCGGTCCGCCGTCGGCCGGGTGCGGCGCGGGGTCGTGGCGGTCGCCGTCACCGGCTGACCGTCGCGGCGCCCACGCAGTCGGGCAGGATCCGAGCCGCCCGCCCCCTCGACGGAGGAGCCACGATGAGCCAGCCACCGCCGGGACCGCCCGAGCCCGGCTCCCACCCGCGCCCGGCGGCGCCCGGCTGGGGCGGGCAGGGCGGCTGGGGGCCACCGGTGGGCCAGCCGGCCCGCCTGCCGCCGTACGGGCAGCCGGGCCGCCCCGGGCCACCGCAGTACGCGCCCTCACCGCAGTGGGCACCGCCCACCTACGGCCAGCCCCCGTACGGCCAGCCCCCGTACGGCCAGCCCCCGTACGGCCAGCCCCCGTACGGCCAGCCCGGCTACGGACCGCCGCCCGGCTGGGACGCACCGCCGGCCCCGCCCCGCCGCTCACGCCGGGGGGTGCTCGCCGTGCTCGCCGCGGCCGTGTTCGCCCTGGTGGTGCTGCTGACGCCCGGGTTCGGCTCGACCCGGCTGGACCCCGACGCGGTCGAGCGGGACGTCGCCGAGCAGTACGAGGAGCTGCGTGGTGTCCCGCTGGAGCTGCGCTGCGAGGAGCCGATGCCCGTCGAGGAGGGCGGGACCTACGCGTGCGCGGGGACCACCGTCGAGGGCGATCCGGTGACGGTCACCATCGAGGTCACCGGCGCCGACGGCGCCTACACCTGGGCGGACAGCTGACCTGGCTCAGCCCAGCGCGTCCTCCGGCCAGCCCAGGGCTGCGCCCAGCCGGCGGACCGAGGACTCCAGCCCGTGCCGCTCGGCGAGTACCGCGAGGGTGTCCGGGTCGGCCGGGCGGGACGGCAGGTCGCCGCTCACCGGGGGCAGGTCGATCGAGGTGACGACGGCGACCACCGCCGGCGCGGCGTCCAGGTAGTCGGCGGCAGCGGTGAGCTTCTTCAGCACCCCAGCGGTGAGCGGCGCCTTCGGGACGACGGTGCGGGCGGCGGCCGCCCGGATCCCGGCGAGGGACCCGTACTCGTTGATCAGCGCGGCGGCCGTCTTGGCGCCCACCCCGGCGACGCCGGGCAGCCCGTCGCTCGGATCGCCGCGCAGCACGGCGAAGTCGGCGTAGGCGCGACCGGGGATGCCGTACTTCGCCGCCACCGCGGCCTCGTCGACGAACTCCAGGTCGGTGATCCCGCGGTTGGTGTACAGCACCCGCACGCCACGGGCGTCGTCGACCAGCTGGAAGAGGTCGCGGTCCCCGGTGACGACGTCGACCGGGCCCCGCGCGCGGGCGGCCAGCGTGCCGATGACGTCGTCGGCCTCGTACCCCGGCGCACCCACCCGGGCCAGCCCGGCGGCCCCGAGGACCTCGACCAGCACCGGCACCTGCGGCGCCAGCTCGTCCGGGGTCTCCTCCCCGCCCTCCGGCGCCACCCGGTGCGCCTTGTAGGAGGGGACGGCGGCCACCCGGAACGCCGGCCGCCAGTCGTCGTCCCAGCAGGCGATCAGCCGCTGCGGCCGGTGGGCCACCACCAGCCGGGCGGTCATGTCCAGGAACCCGCGCACCGCGTTGACCGGCCGCCCGTCGGGGGAGGTCACCGATGTGGGGACGCCGTAGAACGCGCGGAAGTAGAGGCTGGCGGCGTCCAGCAGCATCGTCGTCACGCGCGCGACGGTAACGGCCTGGTGACGACGGGGGACCACGTCGGTGGCCGTGGTTAGTCTGCCGAGGTGTCCGGATCAGTTCCCCCGTCCCCGCTGGTGTCCATCGACCGGGTCCGCGCCGCCCGCGCGGTCGCCGACGAGGTCGGTGTCGACGTCGTCGTGGTCACCCCGGGGTCGGACCTGCGCTACCTCTGCGGGTACGACGCGCACGCCATGGAGCGGCTGACCGCGTTGGCCGTGCCCCGCCGGGGCGAGCCGCTGCTGGTCGTGCCCCGGCTGGAGGCGCCGATGGTCGAGGCATCCCCGGCCGGAGCGCTCGGCCTGGAGGTGCTGGCCTGGGACGAGACCGACGACCCGTTCGCCCGGCTGGCCGACGCGCTCACCGCCCGGCTCGGGTCCGCCCCGCAGCGGGTGGCGGTGGGCAACCGCACCTGGGCCGAGCACGCGCTGGGCATCCAGCGGGCGCTCCCCGGCTCGACGCTGGAGCTGGCCGCCCCGGTGGTCGACCGGCTCCGGATGGTCAAGACCCCCGCCGAGGTGGAGGAGCTCGCGCTGGCCGGCGCCGCGATCGACCGGGTGCACGCCCGGATGGGCGAGTGGCTGCGGGTCGGGCGCACCGAGGCCGAGGTCGGCGCGGACATCGCCGGGGCGATCCTGGCCGAGGGGCACGTGGGCGTCGACTTCACCATCGTCGGCTCCGGGCCGAACGGGGCCAGCCCGCACCACGAGCTCTCCGACCGCGTCATCCAGGCCGGCGAGCTGGTGGTGGTCGACATCGGCGGGGAGACCGCGACCGGCTACCGCTCGGACTGCACCCGCACCTACGTGGTGGGCGGCTCGGCCGATCCCGAGACCGCCGAGTGGTACGCCGTGCTCCAGCGCGCGCAGGAGGCCGCGACGGCCGCGGTGCGACCGGGCGTGACCTGCGAGCAGATCGACGCGGTGGCCCGCGAGGTGATCACCGAGGCCGGCTGGGGCGAGCAGTTCATCCACCGCACCGGGCACGGGATCGGGCTGGACACCCACGAGGCGCCCTACGTCGTCGCCGGCAACGACCTGCCGCTGGAGCCGGGCATGGCGTTCTCCGTGGAGCCCGGCATCTACCTGGCCGGCCGCTGCGGCGCCCGGATCGAGGACATCGTGGTCTGCACCGACGACGGCGTCCGCACGTTGAACGAGGGCCCCCGTGAGCTCGTCGAACTCCCCGGCTGACCCCGGCCCCGCGCCCGACGTCGACCGGGCGCTGCTGTCGGCGCTGGCCCGGGACGGGCGGGCCAGCTACACCGACCTGGCCGAGCGGGTCGGGCTGTCGGTCTCCGCGGTGCACCAGCGGGTGCGGCGGCTGGAGCAGCGCGGGTTGATCACCGGGTACGGCGCGCACCTGGACGCGAAGTCCCTAGGGCTGCCGCTGACCGCCTTCGTGTCGATCACCCCGATCGAGGCCGCCCAGCCCGACGACGCCCCGGCCCGGCTGGCGCACCTCAGCGCGATCGAGGAGTGCCACTCGGTCGCCGGGGTGGAGAGCTACATCCTCAAGGTGCGGGTGGCCTCACCCGACGCGCTGGAGGTGCTGCTGCAGGAGATCCGCGCGGCGGCGAACGTCACCACCCGGACCACGGTCGTGCTCTCCACCGCCTACGAGAAGCGCCCGCCGATCTGAGCTCCGCAGCGCCGACTGGACACCCACTCGAACATGTGTTCGGATGAGCGACATGCGGTGGGACGCCCAGAAGCTCGACCTCGACCAGCCGACGACGCTGCCCGGGCTGCCCACCGTGCGCGGGCTGCTGCGCCGGGTGCAGGTGCCGGAGTTCCCCGGGCTGACGTTCCACGAGGTGCGAGCCAAGAGCGCGCTGAACGCCGTCCCGGCGGGTTCGGCCATGCCGTTCGGCCACACGATCAACCCCTACCGGGGCTGCTCCCACGCCTGCGTCTATTGCTTCGCCCGCGGCACCCACGAGTGGCTGGAGCTGGACACCGGCACCGACTTCGACCAGCAGATCGTGGTCAAGACCAACATCGTCGAGGTGCTCCGGCGCGAACTCGCGCGCCCGTCCTGGCAGCGGGAGCACGTCGCGCTGGGCACCAACACCGACCCGTACCAGCGGGCGGAGGGGCGCTACCGGCTGATGCCCGGGATCATCGGCGCCCTGGCGTCGTCGGGCACCCCCTTCTCGGTGCTGACCAAGGGCACGCTGGCCCGCCGCGACGTCCCGCTGCTGGCCGCCGCCGCCCGGGACGTACCGGTCGGCATGGGCGTCTCGTTGGCGATCTGGGACGACGACCTGCACCAGGCGCTGGAGCCCGGCGTCCCGACACCCCGGGCCCGACTGGACCTGGTCCGGGCGATCACCGACGCCGGGCTGCCGTGCGGGGTGTTCCTCGCCCCGGTGCTGCCCGGGCTCACCGACCGGCTCGACCACCTCGAGACTGCGATCGCGGCGATCGCCACGGCCGGCGCCACCGGGGTCACCGTGCTTCCGCTGCACCTGCGCCCGGGTGCCCGGGAGTGGTTCACCGCCTGGCTGTCCCGGGAGCACCCGACTCTCGTGCCGCGCTACCGGCAGCTCTACGGCCGGGGCGCCTACGTCCCCGCCGAGTACCGCACCTGGCTCGCCGGCCGGGTCGCGCCGCTGCTCGCGCGGTACGGCCTGGACCGGCAGAGCGGTGGCACCGCCCGCGGGGTGGCCGGCGGCTCGGCGAGCGGACTGCCCGGCGACGAGTCGGCCGGCTTCCCCGCCGGCAGCCTGCCGGGCCGCGCAGCGACCTCGGACCGGGGACCGGCCGCCGAGCCCGAGCAGCTGGCGCTCTGCTGAACCGGGTCAGCCGGCCAGCCGGGACGTCCGGTGCACGCTGCGCAGCGCCCGCACCGTGCCCCGGGTGGCCACCGGCGGTGCGCCGGCGGCCAGGGCCAGGCGGCGGTAGGAGTCATAGGAGAGCGTCAGGTAGACCGCGGCCAGGGCATCGACCGCGGCGCGGCGTCGGGGGAGCGCGGTGGCCTGCAGGTGGCGCCCGGTGTTGGCCGCGTGCTTGGCGAAGGTGGTCTGCAGCGCCTGGGTGGACAGCCGACCACCGACGTGGCTGTCCACGCCCGGCCCCCGGCGCAGCGCCGGCAGCACCCACGGGCTGGCGGCCAGGGTCGGGAAGCGGTCCCGGGTCGCTTCCCACGCCGTCCACGCCTGGGTGGCGCCGCGGACGGTCCAGTCGCCGTCGTCGGTTCGGATCCGCAACCCGCGCCCGGACACCTCGACCTGGTCCCGGCGCAGTGATCGGAACTGGCCCACCGTCGCCGGCCACTGCAGGGCCAGTGCACACCACGCCACGGTGCGCAGGTGCTCGGGGTCGTCGCTGCGCAGCTCGGTGAGCGGCCGCAGGTCCAGCACCGGCGGATCCGGCTCGGGGGTGTGGGGGAGCGGCAGGTCCAGCCCGCCGTAGCGCGCGACCTTGCTGTAGAGCGTGACGGTCGCCGGCTTCCACTCCCGCGCGGCGGCGAGCTCCTCGAGCCCTCCGGCTGCGAGGTCGTCCGGCCCCAGGTCGAGTTCCAGCGCGGCCTCGACCAGTCGGCGCCACTGCGTCTCGTACCCCCGGGGCACCGCCAGTCGGCGCCAGGCGCGCTCGGGTGGCGGAGCAGGCATGTGCGGCAGCGGAGGCTGCCACCGACCGGACATGACCGGACACTACCGTTATCCCCAACAAACCAGCAAAAAATTGTCGTCGTCACCTGCCGAGACCGGCATCACGGCACCCTTCGGGCGCCGCCGCAACGACACCACCCCGCAGAACAGACGCCACCGTCTCGATGGGCGCCGCGAACGGCGCACCGGTGATCATCGCGACGTGCGCACGGTGGGAGTCGAGGAAGAACCGCTGGTCGTCGCCGAGTCGGGCACTCCGGTACCGCTGGGCCCCGAGGCGCTGGAGGCCGCCGCGCGCCGCGGGGAGGGAGAGACCGTCGAGGACCACGACCGCGCCGAGCGGGGGGGTCGACGACGCTGCGTCCGGGGCGCACCTGGTGCCCGAGCTGAAGGAACAGCAGATCGAGCTGGGCACCCGGGTCTGCCGGGACCTGGACGAGGTGACCGCCGAGCTCGTCTGGTGGCGGTCCCGGGCCGATGCCGCCGCCGCGGCGGTGGGCGCGCGGGTGGCGGCCCTGGCCACCTCGCCGGTGCCGGTGCAGCCGGTCGCCACCCCGGGCCGGCGGTACACCCGGATGATGGAGGCGTTCGGCCTGACCGCCGAGGAGGTGCTGACCTGCGGCTGCCACGTGCACGTGTCGGTGTCCGACGACGAGGAGGGCGTCGCCGTCCTCGACCGGATCCGCGTCTGGCTGCCGGTGCTGACCGCGCTGACCAGCAACTCCCCGTTCTGGGCCGGCCGGGACACCGGGTACGCGAGCTTCCGCCCCCAGGTCTGGAACCGCTGGCCCTCGGCCGGCCCCACCGGGCGGTTCGGCACGCCCGAGGCCTACCACCGGCTCGTCGCCGACCTCACCGCCACGGGAACGGTCCTGGACGAGGGGATGGTCTACTTCGACGCCCGCCTGTCGGCGTCCTGGCCCACGGTCGAGGTGCGGGTCGCCGACGTGGTGCTGCGGGTGGCCGACGCCGTCCTGCACGCCGGACTCGTCCGGGCTCTGGTCGAGACCGCCGCCCGCGAGTGGCGGGCCGGGGTGCCCGGCCCCGACGTCCCCACCGAGCTGGTCCGCGTCGCCGCCTGGCGAGCCGGTCGCTCCGGCCTGGACGACGTCCTCGTCGACCCCCGCTCGGGCCGACCGGCGCCCGCGGGCGAGGTGCTCGACGCGCTGCTGGCGCACGTCCGCCCCGCGCTGGACGACGCCGGCGACCTCGAGCGGGTCGAGGAGGGCCTCGCCGAGTTGCGGCGGCGCGGCACCGGTGCCCGGTTGCAACGGCGGGCCTTCGCCGAGACCGGGGACCTCGCCGCCGTCGTCCGGGAGGCGGTGGCGGCCACCCACGTCGGGTGAACGGGCCAACCTACGGGACCGTTGGTTAGGGTCCGCTCATGTACACCGCCAGCTGGGGCGACATCGTCCGTCGCGATCTGTTCGGGCCTCGTCCGGACCGGCGCGACCGGCCCTACCGGTTCGTCATCCGGGTGGCGCTGGTCGTGTTCCGGCTCTTCGGCTTCCGCTTCGACGTCCGGGGCAGCGAGCACGTGCCCACCTCCGGCGGCGCGATCGTGTGCAGCAACCACGTGAGCTACCTCGACTTCACCTTCCTCGGGCTGGCGGCGCTGCCGCAGCACCGCCTGGTCCGGTTCATGGCGAAGGCATCGGTGTTCGGGCACTGGCTCGCCGGCCCGTTCATGCGGGCCATGCAGCACATCCCGGTCGACCGCAAGGCCGGCGCCGCGGCGTTCGACTCCGCGGTGCGGGCACTCAAGGACGGCCAGGTCGTCGGTGTCTTCCCCGAGGCGACGATCAGCGGCTCGTTCACCGTCAAGGACCTGAAGGCCGGTGCCGCGCGGATGGCCCTGGACGCCGGGGTGCCGATCCTGCCGGCCGCCGTGTGGGGCGGGCAGCGGATCGCCACCAAGGGGCACAAGGTGATGCTCACGCGCGGGGTCGCGGTCACGGTGGTCGTCGGCGCGCCCATCGTCCCCGAGCCGGGGGAGAAGGCGCAGGCCCTGCTGCGCCGCACCCGGGCGGCGATGGAGGAGCTGCTGGCCGAGGCCCAGCGCACCTACCCCGACCAGCCGTCCGGCGACGACGACCGCTGGTGGCTGCCGGCCCATCTCGGCGGCTCCGCACCGACGCCGGAGCAGGCCGCATCGCTGGACACCTCGCACGCCGGGGGCAGCCGGGCCAAGCCGAAGGCCCCGCACCCGGTGGCCCGCCTGCGCCGCCGGCTGGCCCGCCGCGGCCGCTGAGTCAGCGCACCGGCCCCAGCTCCGCCCGCGTGACCGGCGGCACGAGCTCCCGCTCGTAGCTGCGGTGCCAGAAGGCGCCGGACTCCCGCCGCTCCGCGCGGGTGGTGAACCGGTAGCGGTAGACCAGCACCCGGACGGCGGACGGCGGCCGATCCCCGAACGGTGCCGAGCGGAGCAGCCGGAGCGTGGCGGGGTCGGCGTCCAGCAGCTTGCCGAGGAACGCGGTCAGCCAGCTGCGGCCGTAGGCGGGGGAGAGGGCGACGAACCACATCAACCAGTCCAGGCGCAGGTGGTACGGCGCCCACTGCGGGGGGCGACGGTACGGGTCGCCGGGCTTGCCGCGGAACTCGTACTCCCGCCAGACGGCGTCCGGCCCCGGATCGTCGGTCGCCTCGACCACCAGCTCCCGGCGCACCCGGGTGACCGACCCGAAGGCGCCGTAGCTGTTGACCAGCCGCAGCGGGTCGAAGCTGGTGTTCATCCGCTGCTGCCGGGACAGCAGGTTGCGCACCGGTGCGACGCTGAGCACGGCGACCAGCACCGTCAGCGCGATGGAGACGGCGGCGAACCAGGGAGGGGAGTCCAGCTGCGCCGGCGGGTCGACCGGCAGCACGGCGGCGTACCAGCTGCCGTCGATCAGCCCGAGGGCGAGCACCAGGGTCAGCCAGTTGAGCCAGGCGAAGTTGCCGCTGATGACCAGGTAGCCCTGGGTGACCACGACGACGAGCGCGGCGGCGCTCGCGACCGGCTGCGGCGCGAGCAACCCGAACACGACCACCAGCTGGGTGACGTGGTTGGCCAGCGTCTCCACCCGGTGCAGCCGCGGCGGCAGCCGGTGGAACCACCAGCTCAGCGGGCCGGGCATCGGCTGGGTCTCGTGGTGGAAGTCCAGGCAGGTCAGGTCGCGCCAGCAGCGGTCGCCGCGCAGTTTGATCAGCCCGGCGCCGAACTCCAGCCGGAACAGCAGCCAGGCCAGCAGCCACAGCACCAGCGTCGGCGGCGCGACGTGCGCCGGGCCGAGGAAGACCATCAGGAAGCCGGTCTCCAGCAGCAGGGTCTCCCAGCCGAATCCGTACCAGATCTGGCCGACGTTGACGATCGACAGGTACAACCCCCAGAGGGCCAGCCACAGCGCCATCCAGCCTGGCACCGGCAGCCGGTCGGCCAGCCCGGTCAGGACGGCGAGCGACAGCGCGATGCCCGTCCAGCAGACGCCGGCGAACAACCCGTCGGACCAGCGCCAGTGGAAGAGACTGGGCGCGCGGCGGAACGAGCTGTGCCGGAGGAAGCGGGGGACCGGGGTCAGCCCGTGCGTGCCCAGCAGCGCCGGACCCTGGCGCAGCGCCGCGATGAACGCGAGCAGGTAGACCACCGCCACGCCCCGGGTGACGACCAGGCGACTGAGCCAGGCGTCGGGGTCGCTGAACCACTCCACCGGTCGCTCACTCCTCCGGTGCGCTGAGCCGGAACGCCTCGACCTCGGTGCCGTACCAGCGGCGCGTGCGGCCCAGTGGCGCCATGCCGAGCCGGTCGCAGACGGCCAGCGAGCGGGTGTTGTCCGGCCGGACCACCGCGTACACCTCGGCCAGCCCCTGGCCGAAGGCCCGGTCGACGACGGCGCGGGCGGCCTCGGTGGCGTAACCGGAGCCCCAGCTGTCCGGGTGCAGGTGCCAGCCGACCTCCACCTCGCCGACCCCGTTGGGCAGCGGCTTGAGCAGCACCGTGCCGGCAACCGGGCCGCCGTCGCGGGGCTCGATCGCCCAGCACCCGTGCCGGGCGTCCAGCTGGTGCACCAGCTCCCAGCGCTGCACCAGCTCGGCCGGCGTCACCGTGGGCGGGCCGCCGAGCCAGCGGGTCACCTCCTCGCGGCTGTACAGGTCGGCCAGCCGGGCGAGGTCGGCGGCGTCCCTCGTCCACGCGCGCAGCCGCAGCCGGTCGGTGCACAGCAGGTCCACCGGTCCTGGCTACCGCCGTCGTCCCCGCCGGAAACCCCCGCCGGCGCCGCTGCAGGGACCCGTCGCGAGCGTGCGAGTGGTGGTGGGGGGGGTACGGCGACACGTAGGGAGAAGCGTTGGACATCACGCCGGGTCCGAGCCCGGTGAGCCACTGCGGGCACCCCCGACGACGAGGGCACGACCGACTTCAGCACGTCAAGATCACATGGCACAGCGATGGAGATCCCCGACGCTTCCCCGGACCTGCCGCCGCACTGGGGGGGCAGGGGGTCTTTCAGCAGCCGGCGGGGGAGAGGGCGCCGGTGCGCTGCCCGGCCCACCACGCCCGCCCCGCCCCCGCTCGATCGCCGCCGTCCTCCCCGACGACGTGCCGCAGCAGGTCGCGCTGGCGGTGCTGGACGTCTGCGGTGCGCCGGCCGCCACCGAGCGGGTCGTGCACCGCGCCGGGCACCGCCCGTCGGTCGCCGTCCTCGGCGCGGCCGGCACGTCCGGCTGCCTGAGCCTGGCCGCGGCGCGCGACGGCCGCCTGGTGTGCCGACGTCCCCGGCGCCGAGCACGGGGCGGTCCTCGCGACGGCCGACGGCGGCATCGTGGTCTTCTTCTCCATGGCCACGTCCTTCTCGGCGGCGGCCCTGGGAGCTGAGGGGATGGCGGCAGACGTGACGATGCTGGTGGGCAACGGCTACACACCGGGGCACGCGGCCCTGGCGATCGACCTGTACCGGCGCACGCCGGGGGTGCGGGCGCTGATCGACCCGCGAGTGGCCCGGTGAACCAGCTGGTCACCGGCGTGACCGTGGGCGACCGTCCGGGCCGAGCGGTGCACGTCGTCGACGGCCGGATCGCCTGGCTGGGCGACGCGGCCGACGCCCCGCGGGCGGACCTCACCCTGGACGGCGGGGGAGCGCTGCTCACCCCGGCGTTCGTCGATGCCCACGTGCACGCCACCGCCACCGGGCTGGCGCTCACCGGGCTGGACCTGGCCGGCGCCGACAGCCTGCGCTCGGCGCTGGCCCGGGTCGCCGGGCACGCCGCGGCGACCCCCACCGGCGTGGTGCTGGGCACCGGCTGGGACGAGACGGCCTGGCCCGAGGGGCGCGGGCTGACCCGCCACGACCTGGACGCCGTGGTGGGGGACCGGCCCGCGTACCTGGCCCGGATCGACGTCCACTCGGCGACGGTCTCCACCGCCCTGCTCGACCGCCTCCCGCGGGTCACCGAGCTACCCGGCTTCTCCGCCGACGGCCGGGTGCGACTGGACGCGCACCACGCCGCCCGCCAGCTCGCCTACGGCTCGGTCGACCCGGTGCAGCGGCGCACCGCCCAGCGCGCCACCCTGGACGCGGCCGCGGCCCTGGGCATCGGGACGGTGCACGAGATGGCCGGCCCGGAGGTCTCCGGCGCCGACGACCTGTCCGGGCTGCTGCGGCTGGCCGGCGAGCAGCCCGGTCCGCGGGTGCTCGGGTACTGGGGCGAGCTGTTCGAACGCGGCGGCCTCGACGTCGTCGCCGAGCTCGGCCTGGCCGGTGCCGGCGGCGACCTCTTCTGCGACGGGGCGTTCGGCTCGCACACCGCCGCGCTGACCAGCCCGTACACCGACCGCCCGGAGACCACCGGGGCGCTGCGCTTCGAGACCGGTCAGCTGGTCGAGCACCTGCGCGCCTGCACGAAGGCACAGGTGCAGGCCGGCTTCCACGTGATCGGCGATGCCGCGGTGGCCCAGGTGCTCACCGCCGTCGGCGCCGTCGTCGAGGAGCTGGGACGCGACGCCGTCCGGGCCTGCCGGCACCGGCTGGAGCACCTGGAGATGGTCGACCTCGACGCGATCGACCAGCTGCGCCGCTGGGGGCTGGTGGCCAGCGTGCAGTCGGCCTTCGACGCCCTGTGGGGCGGGCCCGAGGGCATGTACGCCGAGCGGCTCGGCGTCGCCCGGGCGGTGGCGACCAACCCGCTGGCCGACCTGGTCGACGGCGACGTTCCGGTCGCACTGGGCAGCGACGCCCCGGTGACGCCGATGGACCCGTGGGGCGGGGTGTACGCAGCGATCGACCACACCACCCCCGGCTCGGGCATGCGCCCCTTCGACGCCTTCGACGCCGCCACCCACGGCGGCTGGGTGGCCGCGCGCGCCGAGCACCCGGAGGGGCCGCTCGCGGTCGGCGCGCCGGCGGACCTGGCGCTGTGGGCGACCGAGCAGACCCTGTCCGCGGTACTCGCCACCCGCAGCCGCCCGGCGTGCCGGCAGCTGATCGTCGCCGGCCACCCGATCGGAGACCCGCGATGACCCCCGCCGCGCCCCGCGCTTTCGCGCGCGAAAGCACCGGCGCTTTCGCGCGCGGAGCCGTCCCGCGGCGCATCCGCCGCCCGGGTGCTCGACCCACCGCTCCGGGTGGTCGAGGCGGTCGCGACGCTGGTGGTGCCCGGCCCCACCACCTGAGCACCGGAGGGCGCGCCCGTGTCGACATGGCGACACGTCGACCGGTCCGGATCGCCATGTCGACCTGGCACGCCGCCTCCAGGTAACGGTCGGGTAACGGTCCGACCCGTTGGTCACCGCACGGCCCCCGGTGGTTCCTTCGCACGCCGCCGGTCCCTACTCTCGGCCCGGTCCGTCCCGGGCGGACCGGACACCTCCCGGTCCGGCTCTCCGGGGCTCCGCGTCACCAGAAAACGGCGCAGCGGTCGCACCCAGCCGCCGCTGCACCGGCCCGAAGGCGCGGGGCCCCGAGGCCGACCGGCACGTCCGGCCGGGACGGCGTCCCGGGATGGGATGCTGGACGGAGGCCGCCGCACCCGGTGCGGCGGCCCCCGGCCCCGTTCGCCACGCGGCCGACCATCTCCCGGACCGTCGTCCGGGCAAGCGCGGAGGGCGGCGGTGTCGGCAGTGACGGTGAGCGGCACGGTGACGGCGGACCCGGCCGGGGTCCCGGCCGAGGGAGCCGTGCCGGCGCGCACCCGCCGGTGGCCCTGGCGCACCGCGGTCGCCGCCCTCGGCGGGCTGGCGCTCTACCTGGCGTTCCCCGGGCACGACCTCTCCGCCCTCGCCGTGCTCGGCCCGGCCGCGCTGGCGCTCGCCGTCCGCGGTCAGCGGGTGCGCGGCGGGCTGTGGCTGGGCCTGGTCCTCGGGCTGGTCACCATGGTCCCGCTGCTGTCCTGGAGCGGGATCTACGTCGGCTCCTTCCCCTGGTTGGCGCTCGCGGTCACCGAGGCCCTGTACTTCGCCCTGCTCGGCGGCGCGACGGCGCTCACCTCCCGGCTGCCCGGCTGGCCGGTGTGGGCGGCGGCGCTGTGGGTCGCGCAGGAGGCGCTGCGGGGCCGCTGGCCGCTGGGTGGCTTCCCCTGGGGCCGGCTCGGTTTCAGCCAGGCGGAGGGGCCGTTCACCGCACTGGCCGCCTACGGCGGCGTGCCGCTGGTCGGGTTCGCCGTGGCGCTCACCGGGACGCTGCTGGCCGCCGCCGTCGTCCGGGCGCGGAGGGCCGGAGCGGGGATCAGCCGCCGGGCGGCGCTGCGTTCGGCCGCCGTCCCGCTCGTCGCCGCCCTGACCGTGCCGGCCGTCGGCGCGCTGGCCTGGCTGCCCCTGGCCGGCTCCTCGCTGACCGAGGGCGGCCCGACCCGCACCGTCGCGGTGATCCAGGGCAACGTGCCGCGCGCCGGCCTGGACTTCAACGCACAGCGGCGGGCGGTGCTGGACAACCACGCAGCCGAGACGATCCGGCTGGCCGACGCCGTCGCCGCGGGGGAGGCCGACCAGCCCGACCTGGTGATCTGGCCGGAGAACAGCTCCGACATCGACCCGTACACCAACGCCGACGCCGCCCGGGTGATCAGCCGCGCCGCCCGGGCCATCGACGCCCCGATCCTGGTCGGCGCCGTCGTCCGAGGACCGGGGGAGAACATCTCCAACACCGGCATCGTGTGGGATCCGGTCACCGGCCCGGGGGAGACCTACGTCAAGCGGCACCCCGTGCCCCTGGCCGAGTACGTCCCCGCCCGGCCGTTCTTCCGCTTCTTCAGCCCGCTGGTCGACCGGGTCACCGACTTCGCGCACGGCACCGAGGTGGGCACCCTGGACATCGGGGGAGCACGGGTCGGCGACGTCATCTGCTTCGAGGTCGCCTACGACGGCCTGGTGGCCGCCGTCGTCGACGACGGCGCGGGCATGGTCGTCGTGCAGACCAACAACGCCACGTTCGGCTACACCGACGAGACCGAGCAGCAGCTGGCGATGAGCCGACTGCGGGCGGTGGAGTTCGGCCGGACGGTGGTGGTGGCCGCGACCAGCGGGGTGAGCGCGATCGTCGCGCCGGACGGCACGCTGGTGCACCGCTCGGAGCTGTTCACCGCCGACTCGTTCGTCGAGCCGATCGCCCAGCGCGACCAGCGCACCGTCGCCGAGCGGCTGGGCGCGACCCCCGAGTGGGTGCTCACCGCGGTGGGCGTGGGCGCCGTCCTGGCCGCCCTGGCCCGCCGGCGGAGCGCCCGGTGACCGACGTCGGCGGCCCCGTGCTGGTCGTGATCCCCACATACGAGGAGGTGGGGAACCTGGGCACGGTGCTCGACCGGCTGCACGCCGCGGTCCCGGGCGCCCACGTGCTGGTCGTCGACGACGCCTCGCCCGACGGCACCGGCGAGCTGGCCGACGCCCGGGCCGCCGAGGACGAGCGGGTGCACGTGCTGCACCGGGCCGGCAAGCAGGGGCTGGGCCCGGCCTACGTCGCCGGCTTCCACTGGGCCGCCGAGCACGGCTACGCCGTCGTGGTGGAGATGGACGCCGACGGGTCGCACCCGCCGGAGCGGCTGCCCGCCCTGCTGGCCGCCCTGGCGGACGCCGACCTGGTGCTCGGGTCGCGCTGGGTGCCGGGCGGGCGCGTGCTCGACTGGCCCCGCCACCGCCTGGCCATCTCCCGAATCGGCAACCTCTACACCCGCTGGGCACTGCGCCTGCCGCTGGCCGACGCGACCGGGGGCTTCCGGGCAGCGCGCGCCGACCTGCTGGCCCGCTTGCCGTTCGACCAGGTGGCCAGCCAGGGCTACTGCTTCCAGGTCGACTGGGCCTGGCGGGCGGTGCGCTCCGGCGCCCGGGTGGTGGAGGTGCCGATCACGTTCAGCGAACGAACGGTGGGCCGGAGCAAGATGAGCGGCTCGATCGTTGGAGAGGCGTTGGCACGGGTCACCTGGTGGGGCGTGCTCGACCGGCTGGCCGACCGGCTGCCCGGGCGGGTGCGCCGTCCCGTACCCGCGCGCAGCCGCGGCGGGCGGACACAGGCGCTCCGGTAGGGAGCGCCGGCCGGCCGTGCCGCGGCAGGAGAGGAGAGATCCATGACCATGGGCTCCGCGATCGGCGGGCACACCCCACGACGGCGGGCGTCCTCACGCTGGCGGACGGCGGTGGGTCTCGGCGCGCTGGCCGAGGTCGTCGTGTTCGTCCTCGTCGCGAGCTGGATCGGCGTGGGCTGGACGCTGCTGCTGGCGCTGGCCACGAGCGCCCTGGGCGGGCTGCTGCTGGCGCGCCAGGGCACCCGCGCCCTCACCGAACTCCGGCTGCGCGCCGAGGAGCACCGCGACCCGGGCCGCGCCCTGGGCGATGCCGGCCTGGTCGCCCTCGGCGGGCTGCTGATGGTGCTGCCCGGCTTCCTCGGCGACCTGCTCGGCCTGATGTGCCTGCTGCCGGTCACCCGGGCGCTGCCCCGGGCGCTGATCGCCCGGGGGATCGCCCGCCGGCTGCCCGACCGCTGGCTGGGCCCGGTCCGGGTGCGGGCCACCCGCACCGTCGACGGCACCGTCGCCGACGGCCCCTCCGACGTGTACCGCGCGGGCCCCGCGCACCGGGTGATCGAGGGACGCGTCGTCGAAGGTGAGGTCGAGGACGGGCCTGCCGGTCGCTGACCGCACCCCTGACGCAGAACGGCCCCGGTGGGAGATCTCCCACCGGGGCCGTTGGCCCCCTGCAGGGTCCCGCGCCGAGCGTGCGAGGCGTGGGGGGCAGGGGGTCCTTGTTCAGCTGGCGCGGGTGCGCCGCCCGCGGAGCACCTCGAGGCGCTCGGCGAGCACCTCCTCCAGGTCGTCCACCGAACGACGCTCCAGGAGCATGTCCCAGTGGGTGCGCGGGGGCTTGACCTTCTTGGGGGCGGGCTCGGAGCCACCGACCAGCTTGGCGGCCGAACCGTCGTACTTGCACTCCCAGGTGTCGGGGAGTTCCGCGTCGTCGGCGAAGGGCACCGTGACCAGGTGGCCCTGGGTGCACTTGTACTCGGCGTACTGCCGCTCGATGGGCGCGGTGTTGCGCTCGGTCTCGTAGCTCACGCTGCCCAGTCGGCTTCCGCGCAGGGAACGCTCGCCCATGGCACACCGTCCTCTCGTGCTGATCTCGGTCAGGTCTGGGACTGCCCGGACAGCCGATTGCTCACGCATCCGGCTCGGGGTGTCGCAGAGGTCAACGACAGATGACGGAAAGAGATTCCGTGTCGTTCGACTGGTCATCATCGCATGGGGTGATGCGCCAACGTTCAACCACCCCCACGGGGGAGTGGCACCACTCAGCGGAGCGCCAACTGCCCCGGACCGGTCGGCGTCGGCCCCAGCTGGCCGCTCGCGTGGTGGCGGCGACACAGCACTTGGTAGCGCACCGCGGCCTCCCCGGTCGCGCCGTCCGGCGGCGCCGGGGGCTCGGTGTCGGCGACGACGACGGTGGCGCCCTCCCGGACCATCGCCCCGTCGACCACCCGTGCGTTGAGCAGCCCGGGCAGGCCGCACCAGCACAGCACCATCACCTGGACCCGCTGGACGTCGTCGGCGAGCTCGAACAGCCGCTGGGTGCCGGGGAAGAGCCGGGCCCGGAAGTCGGTGGTCAGCCCGAAGGCGAACACGTCGACGTGCGACTCGTCGACCAGCTCGGCCAGCTGCTCGACCTGCCCACCGGTGAGGAACTGCGCCTCGTCGACGATCAGGTAGTCGACCCGCTGGCCGGCCGCCCACCGGTCCCGGACCAGCAGCCGCACGTCGGTGCCGGCGTCGACCTCCACCGCGTCCTGGCGCAGCCCGACCCGGGAGCTGATCTGCGCGGGCCCCGAGCGGTCGCCCTGGGTGAGCAGCAGCCCGTGGCGGCCCTGCCGGCTCTGGTTGTGGTCGACCTGCAGCGCCAGGGTCGACTTCCCGCAGTCCATCGGACCGTGGAAGAACGTCAGGTGCGCCGGAGCCGGGTGCCGGCGGCGGTCGCCGGCGGCGGGCACCACCTCCAGCAGGTGCGTCGGGCCGTCCAGAGGGGCGGGTGTCACAGGCGCTCCGGGGGTGTGTTGCCGGCCTCGACGATGGCCCGGCGCATGTCCAGCCGCGCCAGCAGGAAGCCGCCGAGGACGAAGAAGAGGACGAGGCTGAAGATCGCGTACCGGTAGGAGTCGGTCAGCTGGTAGGTGAGGGCGAAGAGGAAGGGGCCCAGCCAGCTGGTGCCGCGGTCGCTGATCTCGTAGAGGCCGAAGTACTCGGCCTCCTTGCCCGGCGGGATCAGCTGGCTGAACAGCGACCGGGACAGCGCCTGGGTGCCACCGAGCACGAAACCGATGACGACGGCGAGCAGGTAGAACTGCACCGCCGCGCCGGCCTGCACGAAGTAGGCGGCCACGAGCACACCGGTCCACAACACCAGGCCGCCGAGCACGGTGCGCTTGGCGCCGATCACCGCGGCGATCCGGCCCATGCCCATCGCCCCGAAGAAGGCGACCACCTGCACCAGCAGGATGGTGGAGACCAGGGTCGTCTGGGACAGCTCGAGCTCCTCGGCGCCGTACTGAGCCGAGACGCCGATGATCGTCTGCACGCCGTCGTTGAACAGCAGGTAGGCACCGAGGAACCACAGCGTCAGCCGGTAGCGGCGCATGTCCCGCAGGGTGGCGGCCAGCTGCCGGAAGCCCCCCGACAGCGCGCCGCCACCGGCCGGGACGACGGCGGACTCCCGCGGCCTGCGGTTCCGCAGCAGCGAGACGCTGACGACGGTGAACCCGGCCCACCAGAGGCCGGCCGAGGCCAGGCAGATCCGCACCGCCTCGCCCTCGGTCAGCCCCAGGGACTCGTACTGGGTGAACAGCGCGAGGTTCGCCGCGAGCAGCAGGGCGCCGCCGAGGTAGCCGAAGGCCCACCCACGGCTGGAGACGGCATCCCGCTCGTCGGGGCCGGCCAGGTCGGGCAGCCAGGAGTAGTAGACGACGGTGGCCGCGCCGAAGGCGAGGTTCGCGACGACGAACAGCGCCGCACCCAGCAGGTACCGCTCCCCGGCGACGAAGAACAGCGCCATGGTGGCCACCGAGCCGACGGTGGCGAAGCCGGCCAGCAGTTGACGTTTGCGTCCGCTGCGGTCGGCGATCGCCCCGGTGACCGGCAGCACCAGCACCTGGAGCACGACCGAGAGCGACAGCACGTACCCGAACCAGCTGCCCGGCGGGATGCTGATGCCCAGCGGGTGGATCCGCCCCTGCGCGTCGGCGGCCGCCTCGGCGATCGAGGTGAGGTAGGGGGCGAGGAAGACGGTCGTCACCGAGGTGTTGAAGACCGACATCGCCCAGTCGTAGGAGTACCAGCCGGCGCGCTCGCGGCGCAGTGTCCGGTCGGCGCGGGGGACGTCGGACCCGGCGGGTGCGGGCGGTGCGTCGGTCACCGGCGCAGGGTGTCAGCCGCACGAGGGCGGGTCCAGCACCGCCCGATCACGGGATGTCCTCGGGCACCACGCCGCCCGGGAACGCCGCCACCGCGGTGGTGGGCCGGGTGGGGTCGGCGAACGCGATCCGGTCGGTCGGCTCGCCGGCCCGCAGCGGGGCCAGGCCACGGGTCAGCGCGGCGGCGATCCGGACCCGCGCCCGGTTGGCGTCACCCACCCGGCCCGGCTGCAGGTCCCGGAAGAACACCGGGGCACCGATGTCCACCCGCAGCGCGGGCTGCCGCCACAGCGCCCGGAGCAGGGTGCGCAGCTTGCCCCAGTCGTTGGCGTACTGCAGCACCTCGTGCGCGCCCCACTGGCTGACCGGGATGACCGGCACGTCGGCGGCCAGGGCCATCCGGGCCAGCCCGGTGCGCCCACGCTCGGGCCAGCCGTCGGCGGTCAGCCCGACCCGCCCTTCGGGGTAGGCGACGACATGGCCACCGGCGGCCAGCGCCACCTGGGTGACCCGGAGTGCGTGGGCGGCGAGGTCGGTCCCGCGGTCGACCCGGATGCCACCGGAGCGCTCCAGCAGGGGCCCGACGACCGGGGCGGTGATGATGCCGCGGGTCGCCATGAACCGCGGGGTGACGCCGGCCCGGTGCAGTGCCGCGGCGACGACGAAGCTGTCGAAGTCACCGATGTGGTTGACCGCCAGGAGCAGCGGCCCGTCCAGCCACTCCTCGGGGATGCTCCCGGTCACCTCCAGGCGACCGAAGACGCCCGGCAGCCGGTGCAGGCTCCGCAGCAGCCCGCGCCACAACCACCACGGCGGCGCTGCGGCGATGGCCAGCTCGCGGGCGAACCAGTCGGGGTCCTCGGGGCCGACGAGACCGGCGAGCTCCGGGGGCAGGGGTGGCGGGGCCGGCCGCCAGGAACGGAGCCGAGCGGACAGCCGGCCGGTCACGCTCCGGTCCACTGACCGCGGGCCACCAGCAGGTCGCGGAGCATCGCCGGACGGTCGGTCATCACCCCGTCGACGCCCAGGTCGAGCATCTGCTTCGCGTCGGCCTCGTCGTCGACCGTCCACACGTGCACCTGCAGGCTCCGGGTGTGCGCGGCCTCGATGAAGCGCTCGTCGACCAGCGGGCGGCCACCCAGCACGAGCGGCACCTGGGCGCACCCGGCCTGGATGCGCACCAACCCGGCGGCGCGGGGCGAGTAGGAGGACAGCCGCAGCGCGGCGACGCCCTTGGGCCCCAGGGAAGTGCAGACGTCGGGCCCGAACATCCGGCGGGCGGCCGCGATCCGGGCGTCGGAGAAGGAGCCGATGCAGATGCGGTCCTCGATGGCCAGCCGCCGCACGGTGCGCACCAGCGGGGCGAGCACCCCGGCGGCCTTGACGTCGAGGTTGAAGCGGACGTCCGGCCAGGCGCCCAGCAGGTCCTCCAGCGCCATGATCGGTTCGCGGCCGCCGATCAGCGCCGTCTGGACCTCGCTCCACCGCATGCTCTCCACCCGGCCGGTGCGGTCGGTGACCCGGTCCAGGGTGGCGTCGTGGAAGACCACCGGGACCCCGTCGGAGGTGACGCGGACGTCGGTCCCCAAGTACCGGTAGCCCAGCGCCACGCATGCCTCGAAGGCACCGGCGGTGTTCTCCAGGTGCTCGATGGCGCCGCCGCGATGGGCCATCGCGAGGGGAGTGGGCCCGTCGAGGAAGGCGTAACGCGAGCCTGGCACCCCATCACGCTAGCGGCGTCCGTCGACGGCCTCGCGCAGGGTGCCGGACGGGCCGGAAAGCGACCACGGGCGTGTCCCCGGGGAGCTGTCGGACCCGCCGTCTACCGTCGTCACTCGTGGAGGTCGAGCAGCACACGGGTGCGCGCCCTGGGGCACACCGGCGCCAGCGCGACGGCGAGGAGCGCCGCTGCGGCTGGTGCCGCAGCCTGCTCCCGGTCCAGGAGTCGGTGGGCCGGCCTCGCCTCTACTGCGGCCAGGCATGCCGGCAGCGCGCCTACGAGCAGCGCTCGGCCAGCGCCAAGGCCGGGCTGTCCGACGACGTCATGCTGGTGACGCGGGCCGAGCTCGACGCCCTGCAGGACCGGCTGTACCAGCTGCGCTGCGCGATCGAGGACGTGCAGACGATCCTGTCGGAGAAGCCGACCAAGGCCGAGCTGGAGCGCTCGCTCGAGGAGCTGGTGCGCTCGACCGGCCGGCTCGACCGGCTCTGGCTCAACGGGCGCAGCGCCGGCTGATCCCCCGGGCGGCCCTGACGAAGCGTCACAGTGACGCAACTCGCCAGGTCGTCGACCACCCGGGGGAGCGGCCGATCAGTGAGGGTCAGCCGCCGTTGTCGGCATCCTCGTTGCGGTCCTCGTTGCCCTGGTCGGTCTCCGAGTCGTGGACATCGGGCAGACCACCCTGCTCGACGTCGTTCTCGTCGTTGCCCGAGGTGTTGGTGCTCTCGTCGTCGGTCGTGCCGTCGTTGCGCTGGTCGCTGTTCGGGCCACCACTGGGGTCGGCGCACGCGGTCAGAACGGCCGGCCCGCCGGCCAGGGTCAGCGCGACGAACAGAGCAGCCACCGGGCGTCGAATCCTCATGCCTCGACCCTAAGGACGCATGACGCGGACCGCCCGTCGAGGCGGCGATCTACCCCTCATTACGTCAGAGTGACGTAATGAGGGGTAGACAGGTGCGCCAGGGGGAGCGGGCCTTCGGACCCGATGCCCACCCGCGGTCGGTCGATCAAGATCGGAACGTGCACGGGCGACCCCGGGCGAGCCATGATCATCTGCAGCGACCCGGGAGGGCGAGGCGACAGACGGTCGGTGACCCGAGCGGCCGACGGGCTGGGTGTGCGCGTGAGTGACCCACCTGGCCGCCGACTCGTAGGCGACGAGTGCGCCGAACGCGACACCCGTCGGACGCGACACCCGGGACGGGTCATGACGACGTCGTCGAGGGCGGGCATCGCCGTGGACGACACCGGACGAGCCAGGAACCCGGCGAGACCGAACCGTGCGTTCCGACTGGTCGGCTTAGCGCCGATAATCGACATTATGTCAACTAACGAGCGCGACGACCGCTCTCAGCCCGCGAACGACACCTCGGCGGTCGGCAGGACCTGAGCACTCCGTCCGGGGGCTGTTTGGAACTGCCAGTACAGGTTGGTGTGCGCGATGACCTGCTCGACCGGCGGTGCTCCCCAGGCGCTCTTGTCACCGGCGGTGTGTGCGTCACCGACCAACGTGACGTCGTAGCCCCGGGTGAACGCCCCGTGGATGGTCGACCGGATGCAGGCGTCGGACTCGGCGCCGGTCACGACCAGGTGGCCGACGCCCGCCGTGGCCAGCACCTGCTCCAGGTCAGTGCCCTCGAAGGAGTCGCCGTAGGACTTGTGCACCAGCGGCTCAGGCTCGGCACGGACCAGCTCCGGGACGTGCTTCCAGGCGTCGCTCCCCTGGGCCAGTTCCGCGTCGGAGTGCTGTACCCAGACGACCGGGATGCCCGTAGCGCGGGCCTGCTCGACCAGGGTGGCGATGTTGGCGACGACCTCGTCGCGCCGGGCTGCGCCGTCGACGACGCCCCGCTGGACGTCGACGACCATCAGCGCGGTGCCGGGTCGATCGGTGAGCGTGGTCATGGTGGGTCTCCCCTGCTGGGCGGCGACTGGTGCGGGCAGCGCGCACGCTAGACCAGGCCGACGTCGGCAACGCCCCGCTCGACACAGGGCAATCGCACCGTGGGGACCACGGCGGCCTGCTCGTGGTCCGGATGCGGGATGACGCGCACGTCACGTCGGTCTCGTCGCGGGTCACCACGACGGCGATCCCCCGCGCAACCCGGTCGAGCACCTCTCCCCCGTGCCCGCGCTGTCACCCACACCCCGAGACCGACGGTGTCACCAGCACGTGCCGCGGAACTCCACGCCTGGCCGGCGGCCGGCATCCTCGATGCCCAGCACCTCTTCGACCAGGTCATCGATGTGCTCCCGCATGACCACCACGTCGCTCATGCGGGCCGACTGTGTCCATTCCAGCCTCAACAGCTGGTCTTCGTGGTTGGACTTCCATCTGCGTCAGGTTGTTGGGGATAACGGTTCAACGGTCCTGGGCGGCGGGTTTGCCGGGCGAGGCAGGTCGGTAGGTGGCTGTGGCCGTCGTCTGTGCGCCACCGGCGCGGCCCAGCCCCGGCCACCCACCTCCAGGAGGACGTCCATGCCCAGCCCGATCGAGGACTACGGCCTGATCGGCGACCTTCAGACGGCCGCGCTGGTCGGCAAGGACGGCTCGATCGACTGGCTCTGCCTGCCGTCGTTCGACTCCGCGGCCTGCTTCGCCGCCCTGCTCGGCGATGAACGCAACGGCCGGTGGCAGCTCGCCCCTGCCACCGGGGGCAGCTGCACGCGGCGCCGGTACCGGGGTGACTCCCTGGTCCTGGAGACCGAGTGGGAGACCCCGACCGGGACGGTCCGGGTCATCGACCTGATGCCACCCCGCGGCGAGAGCCCCGATGTCGTCCGGATCGTGGAGGGCGTCTCCGGCCGGGTGCCGATGCGGCTGGACCTGGTGCTGCGGTTCGACTACGGCCACCTGGTCCCGTGGGTGCGGTCGGTCGACGGTGACCTCGTCGCCGTCGCCGGCCCGGACGCGGTCACGCTCGTCACGCCGGTCCGGCTGCACGGGCAGGACCACACCACCTCGGCGGAGTTCGAGGTGGCCGCCGGCGAACGGGTCCCCTTCGTGCTCACCCACTCCCCCTCGCACCTGCCGCGTCCGGCGCCGGTGGACGCCGAGGAGGCCCTCGCCAGCACCGAGGCGTTCTGGGCCGACTGGATCGGCCAGTGCCGCTACGACGGCGAATGGGCGCCGGCCGTCCGCCGCTCGCTGATCACCCTCAAGGCGCTGACGTACCGGCCCACCGGCGGCATCGTCGCCGCGGCGACCACCTCCCTGCCCGAGGAGCTGGGCGGGAGCCGCAACTGGGACTACCGGTACTGCTGGCTGCGCGACGCGGCGTTCACCCTGCAGGCCCTGCTCGGCACCGGATACCTGGAGGAGGCGTCGGCCTGGCGGGAGTGGCTGCTGCGGGCCGTCGCCGGCGACCCCGGTGACCTGCGGATCATGTACGCGCTGGACGGCTCCCGGCGGATCCCGGAGTACGAGCTGCCGTGGCTGCCCGGCTACGAGGGCTCGGCCCCGGTGCGGGTCGGGAACGGCGCCGCCGGGCAGTTCCAGCTCGACGTGTGGGGCGAGCTGCTCGACGGCCTGCACCTCGCCCGCGAGTCCGGCCTCGCGCCGCTGGCGGACGCCTGGGCCGTGCAGAAGGTGCTGGTGGAGTTCCTGGAGACCGCCTGGGAACGCCCCGACCACAGCCTGTGGGAGGTCCGCGGTGCGCCGCGGCACTTCGTGCACTCGAAGGTGTTGGCCTGGGCGGGGGTCAACGGCGCGATCGAGGCGGTGGAGCAGCACGGGCTCGACGGCCCGGTGGAGCGCTGGCGGGCGCTGCGGCAGCGCATCCACGACGACGTCTGCGCCCGCGGCTACGACCCGGTGCGCCGGACGTTCACCCAGTTCTACGGGTCCGAGGGGCTGGACGCGTCCCTGCTGCTGATCCCGCAGGTCGGCTTCCTGCCCTGGGACGACGAACGGGTCGTGGGCACCGTGGAGGCGGTCCAGCGCGAGCTGACCTCCGACGGCTTCCTGCTCCGGTACCACACCTCTGCCGACGGCCGGGTCGACGGCCTGCCGGGCGACGAGGCGCCGTTCCTGCTGTGCAGCTTCTGGCTCGCCGACGCGCTCAACGGCATCGGCCGCACCGCCGAGGCCCGGGAGCTGTTCGAGCGGCTGCTGGGCCTCGGCAACGACCTGGGCCTGATGAGCGAGGAGTACGACCCGCGGACCGGCCGGCACCTGGGCAACACCCCGCAGGCCTTCAGCCACGTCGGCCTGGTCAACACCGCCCGGCACCTCAGCGGCGCGCTTCGGGTGCCCGGCGAGCACGCCTGAACCGGCCCGGCGGCGGGTGGGCTCCCGCCGCCGGGCCGTCGGGTCAGGCGATCTCGCTCCGCTGGATGCGGATCCAGCCGAGGAGCATCGGCAGCGCCACCCACAGCGCCGCCGACGTGCCGAACTGCAGCCAGCCCTGCCCGTCGAGCCCGTCCTCGAACAGCGGCATCGAGGTGGTCGACAGGTCCAGCCAGTCGCGGACCCAGTCCAGCGCAGACACCAGGCTCACCAGGATGGTGAACACCGTCGGCAGCACGAAGAACAGCACGATCGCCAGCGGAGAGCTGAGCAGCAGCATGCCGAACGCCACACCGGCCAGCACGGTCACCACCTGGACGACGAGCACCTGGCCCACCAGCGCCGCGCTGATGCCCCAGTCCATCTCCCGATCGGTGAACACCGGGGTGAGCACCGTCGCGAGCGCGGAGGCGGCCGCTGCGGCGACCACGCCCAGCACGGCCAGCACGGCGGCGGCGAGCACCTTCGCGACGAGCACCCGGGACCGACGCGGCACCAGGGTGAACGTCGTCATCGCGGTGCGCTGCGACCACTCACTGGTGACCAGCAGGATGCCGAGCACCGGCAGCAGCAGGCTGATCGGCAGCTGGGTGAAGCCGAAGTGGTCGGTGAACGTCTTGGGCGTGTCCTCGACGAACAACGACAGCGCGACGACGGCGAGCACGGCCAGCCCGATGACGATCAGCAGCCAGCGCCCCGCGCGGGTGTCGTAGGACTTGCGCAGCTCCACCCGGAGCAGCGTGAGCAGGGACGGCGCGCTGGGCGCGGCCCCGGTGCGGGGACGCTCGGCGTCCAGCGTCGCGGTGCTCATGCCAGCACCTCCTGGACCTGCTGGCCGTCCGCGTGGCCGGTGAGCGAGCGGAAGAGGTCCTCCAGCCCCGCTCCCCCGGCCGGCCGCAGCTCGGTGAGGACGACGCCCGCCGCCGCCACCGCCTGCCCGACGGCGAGCGCCTCGGCGTCGGCCACCAGCGCGTCGTCCGGGCCGGGCGAGATGCCGATGCCGGCCGCCTCCAGCGCCTTGGCCAGCAGGGCCCGGTCCGGTCCGCGCACCAGGGTGCCGCCGGTGCCGGCGAGCAGCTCGGACTTGCTGCCCTGCGCCACGATCCGGCCGCCGGAGATCACCACCAGCTGGTCGGCGACCGCCTCGACCTCGTGCAACAGGTGCGAGGAGAGCAGCACCGTGCCGCCGCGGTCGGCGAAGCCGCGCAGCAGGCCGCGCATCCAGAAGATGCCCTCGGGGTCCAGCCCGTTGGCCGGCTCGTCGAGGACCAGCACCTGGGGGTCGCCGAGCAGTGCCGTCGCCAGCCCGAGCCGCTGGCGCATGCCGAGGGAGTAGTTGCCCAGCCGCTTGCCCGCCGGGCGGCCGGCGAGGCCCACCCGGCCGAGCACCTCGTCGACCCGCTCCCGGCCGACGCCCAGGACCATCGCCGACAGGGTGAGGACCTCGCGGCCGGTGCGGCCGGCGTGCTGCGCGCCGGCGTCCAGCAGCACCCCGACCTGGCGCCCGGCGTTGGGCAGCTCGCGGTAGTGCTTGCCGGCGAACGTCGCCGTACCGCTGGTCGGCTGGGCCAGGCCGACCAGCGCCCGCATGGTGGTCGACTTGCCGGCACCGTTGGGGCCGAGGAAGCCGGTGACCGTGCCCGGCTGGCAGGTGAACGAGACGTCGGAGACGGCGACCTGCGCGCCGTACCTCTTCGTCAGGTGCTCGATCGTGATCATGGGCAGAGCCTGCTCCGGCCGGCCCGTCCCCCGCATCGGCCGGAAGTAGGTGATCGCCGGTCGGCTGCGCCGGGGCGGCGCCGGCGAGGTAGACCTTGGTCGGTTCCGGCGGCGCTCCTCCGTCCGTAGCCTCCGGGAGGTGAGCGTGTCCACCCACCCGGCATCGGCCGCGAACGAGGGCGTCGAGCACCCCTCGCTGGTGCCGGCCCAGCTGCTGGCCGATCCCGGTGCGCCTCCCGAGCGCGGTCCGGACACCGGTGGCACGACCGCCGGCCGTCGCCGGGTGCACCGTTCGCTGCGCGACTGGACGGTCGACGTCACGGCCTTCACCGCCTCGGTGCTGATCGGGCTGGTGCTCGTGGGCAGCGCGCTCAGCCAGCCCGTCCCGCCGCCGGACGGCCTGCTGGTCGCCGACCTGGTGCTGGGCTCGCTGGGCTGCGCCGCCCTGTGGCTGCGGCGGCGCTGGCCGGTCGGCGTCGCGATCGGCCTGTCCCTGGTCGCGTCGTTCTCCGACATGGTCGCGGTCGCCTGCCTGTTCAGCCTCTTCACCGTGGCCGTGCACCGCCGGTGGCCGACCGTCACCGCGGTCACCGCGGTCAGCCTCGCCTCCTTCGCCGTGTACGTCGTCGTCCGCCCCGACCCCGAACTGCCGGCCTGGGTGTTCGCCGTCCTCGGTGTCGTGCTCACCGCCGCCGTCGTCGCCTGGGGCATGTTCGAGCGGGCCCGCCGACAGCTGGTGCTGTCCCTGCACGACCGGGCGGTGCGGGCCGAGAACGAGCAGCTGCTGCGGATCGAGCAGGCCCGGCACACCGAGCGCACCCGGATCGCCCGGGAGATGCACGACGTCCTCGCCCACCGGCTGTCGCTGCTGAGCATGCACGCCGGCGCGCTCGAGTTCCGCCCCGATGCCCCGCCGACCGAGGTCGCGCAGGCCGCGGGGGTGGTGCGGGCCAGCGCCCGCCAGGCGCTGGAGGACCTGCGGGAGGTGATCGGCGTGCTCCGCAGCAGCGCGGACGGCGACCCCGGCACCCGGCCGCAGCCGACCCTCGCCGACGTGCCGGCCCTGGTCGAGGAGAGCCGCCGCGCCGGCGTGCGGGTGCGCGTCCGGTACCGGGTGCCCGAGCTGTCCACCGCCCCCAGCGGCGCCGGCCGCAGCGCTTACCGGGTGCTGCAGGAAGGCCTGACCAACGTGCGCAAGCACGCTCCCGGCACGGTCGCCACCGTCCTGGTCGAGGGGGGCCCGGGCGCCGGGTTGGTGGTGGAGCTGAGCAACCCCGCACCCACCGGCGGGGAGACCGGCACCCCGCTGCCCGGCGGCGGCACCGGTCTGGTCGGGCTGCTGGAGCGGGTCAGCCTGGGCGGCGGACACCTGGAGCACGGCTGGACGCCCGACGGGGAGTTCCGGCTGCGCGCCGAGCTGCCCTGGCCGGCGGACCAGCCGGCGTGACCGCCCCGGTCCGGGTGCTCGTCGTGGACGACGACCCGCTCGTCCGCGCCGCCCTGGCGATGGTGCTCGGGGGTGCCGACGGACTGGCGCTCGCCGGCGAGGCGAGCGACGGTGCGGAGGTGCCCGCCGCGGTGGCCCGCACCTCCCCCGACGTCGTCCTGATGGACATCCGGATGCCCGGCGTCGACGGGCTCACCGCCACCGAGCGGCTGCAGCACCAGCGGGACGCCCCCGAGGTGATCGTGCTGACCACCTTCGACGCCGACGACCAGGTGCTGCGGGCCCTGCGGGCGGGCGCCAGCGGCTTCCTGCTCAAGGACACCCCGCCGGCGGCGATCGTGGACGCCGTGCGCCGGGTGGCCGCCGGCGAGCCGATGCTCTCCCCCACCGTCACCCGGCGGCTGATGTCCCACGTCGCCACCGCCACGGCCACGGCACCCGCGGTCGACGACCGCCGGGAACGCGCCCGCGCGCAGCTGGCGGTGCTCAGCGACCGCGAGCGGGACGTGGCGCTCGCCGTCGGCCGAGGGCTGTCCAACGCCGAGATCGGCGCCCAGCTGTACCTCAGCGTGGCCACCGTCAAGGCGCACGTGTCCCGGCTGCTGGTGAAGCTCGAGCTGACCAACCGGGTGCAGATCGCGCTGCTCATCCACGACGCGGACCTGCTGTGACGCCCGCCGCCGCCGGCGGCGGCAGCGGGCTGTCCGCGCTGTTCGGCCTGCTGGTGTCCGACCCGGTGTGGACGACCGTGATCGGCGTGGGCATCGGCGTGGTCGTCGCGGTGGTCGCGACGTGGTGGCGACGTGGTGGCGACGTGGTGGCGACGTGGTGGCGACGCCGGTCCGGTGACGACCGCGACTGACGGAGGACCGACGTCCGTGGTCAGTACCGCGAGCGGTCGCGCCAGCGGCGCCCGGCCAGCCACCAGGACAGCCGTCGGGTGACCCACGGCAGCAGCAGGTAGGTCATCACCGGGGTCAGCGCCAGCGTCATCGCCGCGACCCGGGCGACCACGTGCACGTCGGCCAGCAGCGTCCCGAGCGTCAGCGTGGCGAGCAGGTTGAGCGGGAAGAAGACCAACCAGATCGTCGTCGCCTGCTTCCAGCGGGGTGGGGCCGGCGGCGGCGTCACCTCCGCGGCGGCGGCCACCGGGGCGTCGAACCAGCCCTCGATGCCGGTGCGCCGCTCGGTGCGGGTCATCTCGGCGAGCCCCTGCGCCGAACCCAGCCACCAGCGTCGTTCCGGGCTCGCCTCCCAGGCGGCGAGGGTGGCCGGGGAGTCGAACCGGCACAGCATGTGCCACTCGTCCGCGCCGTGCCGGGGCTGGACCCAGCCTCCGCCGAGGAAACCGGGGAACCCCTCGGCGAGGGTCAGCCCCGCCCGGATCCAGGCGCTCATCTGCACCGCGTGCGCCGGGTCGGCGCGCCGGGTGAAGGAGACGGTGACCGGGAGATCGTCCGCGGTCACCGCCTGCTGCGTGCTCGTCATGCCCCCAGCATCACCGCCGACTGTGACGTCCGCGTGACGCGGGTCCCGCGCGGCGCACGGCCCGCACACAGCCGCAGCGGTGATGATGCCCCGCGTGAGCGTCGTCGAGGAGCTCTGGCGCCAGGTCAGCGCCACCTCTCCCCCGCTGACGGCCGGCCTGCTGGCGCTGAGCGCAGCTGCGGCGCTGCTGCTGGTCCGGGTGCCCGGCCTGTGGCGGCACGCCCGCCACGCGGTGACGATCGCGCACGAGGGCGCCCACGGGCTGGCGGCGCTGGTGACCGGACGTCGGCTGGCCGGGATCCGCCTGCACTCGGACACCTCGGGGGTCACCGTCTCGGCCGGCCGGCCCACCGGGGCCGGCATGGTGCTCACCGCTGCGGCCGGCTACACCGGGCCCGGGCTGTTCGGGCTGGGCGCGGCCGCGCTGCTGGCCGCCGGGTACGCCGTCGGCCTGCTGTGGGCGCTCCTGGGGCTGCTGGCGCTGCTGCTGGTGCAGATCCGCAACTGGTACGGGCTGTGGTCGGTGCTGGTCACCGGTGCGCTGGTGTTCGCCGCGACCTGGTGGCTGCCGGCGCAGTGGCAGGCGGTCTTCGCCCACGGCGTCACCTGGTTCCTGCTGCTGGCCGCGCCGGTGACCGTGTGGGAGCTGCAGGCCAAGCGGCGCCGGGGTGCGGCTCGGGACTCCGACGCCGACCAGCTCGCCCGCCTCACCCGGCTGCCCGGCCTGGTGTGGGTCGCGATCTTCCTCCTGGTCGACGTCGGTGCCCTCGTCCTGGGCACCTGGTGGCTGGTGCGCAGCGCCGGGGTGCTCGGTGACGCCGGGGTGCTCGGTGACGCTGGGGTGCTCAGCGCAGTGGGAGCAGGGTGAACGCCTCCCGCCGAGGAGCGCCGTCGTACCCGCTGGTGGGCTGGGCCAGGCCGAAGCATGCACCGACCGTCGGGGCGACGTCGATGGTGCGCGCCTGCGCGCCGCTGCTCGCACCGCGCCGGACGGCGGGGTGCCCGCCGGAGACGAGGAACGGGATGGGCTCGGTCACCGGGTGGCCGTGGTTGCCCGGGATCGGGTTGGAGAACGGCTTGGGGTCGGTGAAGCGCCACCCGGGCCTGGCGTAGGCCACCAGGTCGCCGGCCTCCCTGCCCAGCCGGAGCGACCCCGGCACGTGCACGGAGAGAACGCCGGGATGGGCCTGAACGAGGCGCCGGACCTCGGCCAGGGCGACGTCGCGTCGCCGCGGTTCCCCCGTCCAGTAGAGCAGGTCGGCCCCGCCGTTCTGGGCGATCTGCACGTTCTCCCGCAGGTCCGGCCGAGCGCTCAGGATCTCGGCGACGGAGATCAGGGCGGTGGGCAGTGACCAGTCCATCGAGTGGTCGGCCAGCACCAGCAGGACGCTGCGCTCCCAGCGGCCGGTCCACTGCAGGTGGTCGACGAACCGGCCCACCTGGAGGTCGGTGGACAGCAGCGCCAGCTGCCGGGCCACCTGCAGCGACGTCCCGGTGACGTCGGAGTGCCCGACCCGGTCGACGTCGCCCAGGTTGACGAAGACGAGGTCCGGGTCCGGTCCGTCGACCATGGCCACCGCCGCGTCCATCGTCGCCGCGTCGGGCGCGTGTCCGGTCACGGGCAGCAGCGGGAACGGCTCCCAGCGGTAGGTGGCCCGCTCCCCGAAGATGCCGTACAGGTAGTCCTTGGACAGCACGGTCCCGGTGGTCCGGCCCTGCTGCTGCAGCCGCTCGAGCACGGTCGGGAAACGGAGGTCGGTCGGCCGGTCCAGGTCCCGGACCACTCCCTCCGCCCGGTCGTAGATCGCGTTGGCCGGCACCCCGGTCCGGTCCGGCCGCACCCCGGTCATCATCATCGTGTGGTTGGGGATCGTCTCCATCACCGGCAGCGACCGGGCCTGGCTGAACCAGGTGCCCCCGGAGCGCAACGCGTGCAGCCGCGGGGTGAGCACGGGGGTGATCTCGTCCGGCCGGCAGCCGTCGATGACGAGCACGTACACCCGTGGTCCGCCGGCGGCCGCGCGCGCAGCCGGCACGCCCGCCGCCGCGGAGAGGACGACCGCCGTCCCGGTCACCGCCCCCGTTGCCAGGAAGCGCCGTCGGCTGAGCTGTCCATCGGCATGCGGCGTCATGCAGGCAGGATGACGGCCGATGTCCGGAGTCCGACACCCCGCGCACAGGGTTCACCAGCCGTTCGCCGGCCGTCCGATCAGTCGCTGGTGGCGCGGTGCCGCCGGCGCGGGGACGCGTGCGGCGGCTGGTGCACCGGCTCGACGTCCGGCGGCGGCGGGACGTCGCGGGTGACCGGCTCGGCGGTGACGGTCAGCGGCTCGCCGTGGTGGGCGATCCGCAGCGCCTCGCCGCCGTACACCAGCCGGTAGGTGGCCTGCCGCTCGGTGACCGAGACCGCCAGGCACCTGCCCTGGAAGACCACCCGGAAGGCCAGCCGGCGCAGCCGCGGGGACAGCCGCGGGGCGAACGTCAGCGTCCCGCCGTGGTCGCGCATGCCCCCGAACCCGGCCACCGCCACCGTCCAGCCCCCGGCCAGGGAAGCGATGTGCAGCCCGTGGCCGCTGTTGCCGTGCAGGTTCTGCAGGTCGGTCAGCGCCGCCTCGCCCCAGTAGTCGTGGGCGAGCTGCAGGTGCCCGGTCTCCGCGGCCACCACCGCCTGCTGGGCGGCGGACAGGGAGGAGTCGCGGACCGTGCGCGCCTCGTAGTAGGCGAAGTCGGCGATCTTCTCCTCGAGGGTGAAGGCGTCCCCGCGCAGGTGCAGCGCCATCACCAGGTCGGCCTGCTTGACGACCTGCTTCCGGTAGATCTCGAAGTAGGGGAAGTTGAGCAGCAGCGGGTACTGGTCGGGCGCGGTGCCCTCGAAGTCCCACTCCTCGTGGTGGGTGAAGCCCTCGCTCTGCTCGTGCACGCCGAGCTGGTCGTTGAACGGCACCCGCATGCTGTCGGCCGCCCGGGTCCACAGGGCGACCTCGTCGGGGTCGACCTGCAACCGGCCGGCGGCCTCCGGCTGGCGCGCCACCGCGGCCACCGCCTCGCGCAGGTTCCGCTGCGCCATCAGGTTGGTGTAGATGTTGTTGTCGACCACCGCGGTGTACTCGTCGGGCCCGGTCACCCCGTCGATGCGGAACTCCCCGTCGCTGTTGACGTGCCCCAGCGACGCCCACAGCCGGGCGGTCTCGACCAGCAGTTCGGTGCCGTGGTCCCGGTCGAAGTCGGAGTCCAGCGTGGCCCACCAGTAGCGGGCGACGGCGTCGGCGATGTCGGCGTTGATGTGGAACGCCGCGGTGCCCGCCGGCCAGTAGCCGGAGGTCTCCTCGCCGCGGATGGTGCGCCAGGCGAACGCCGCGCCGTCGTGGCCGAGCACCTGGGCCCGCTCCCGGGCCATGTCCAGGATCGAGTGGCGCCACAGCAGGGCGTCGCGCACCGCGCCCGGCGCGGTGTAGGTGAGCACCGGCAGCACGTAGGTCTCGGTGTCCCAGAACGTGTGCCCGTCGTACCCGTCGCCGGTCAGGCCCTTGGCCGGGATCGGCTGCCGCTCGGCGCGCAGCCCGGCCTGCAGGACGTGGAACATGCCCACCCGGACGGCCTGCTGGAGCTCGTCGTCGCCCTCGATCTCGACGTCGGCCTCATCCCAGTGGCGGTCGAGCAGTTCGCGCTGCTCGCAGACCAGCCGGTCCCAGCCGGCCAGCTTGGCCGTCGCCAGCGCGCCCTCCACCTGGTCGCGGACCGCCGCCGCGGAGCGGCGGCTGGACCAGCCGTAGGCCAGGTACTTGCGCAACCGCACCGGGGAGTCGTTGCTCAGCCGGGCGGCCAGGGTGTAGCGCGCCAGGTCCGGGGAGACCTCCAGGTCCTCGGTGGCCGCCGAGGGGACCTCGATGTCGTGGTCCATGCCGGCGGCCATCCGGAGCCGGCTGAGGGACGTCTGGTGCACCAGGACGGCGTGCCGACCGCGCCCGACGTGCAGCTCGGACTGCAACGGCCTGGCCAGAGCGGACCCGGCACGCGGGTCGCCGGACGGGCCGGAGAGGACGTCCTCGTTGGCCAGCAGGTCCGACTGCAGGGCGATGTAGAGGTCGCCCTGGTCGTCGGTGCACTCGACCTGGAACTCGATCGCCGCGATCGACCGGCGGACCAGCGAGACCAGCCGGGTGCTGGTGACCCGCACCTCCCGGCCCGCCGGGGACCGCCAGTCGGTGACCCGGCGCAGCACCCCGGCCCGCAGGTCCAGCGTGCGCCGGTGGGCGATGACGTCGCCGTACTGCAGGTCCAGCGGGGAGTCGCCGACGAGCAGCCGGATGAGCTTCCCGTCGGTCACGTTGACCACGGTCTGCCCCATCTCCGGGAAGCCGTAGCCGGCCTCGGCGTAGGGCATCGGCCGCTCCTCGAAGAAGCCGTTGAGGTAGGTGCCGGGCACCACGATCGGCTCGCCCTCGTCGAACGTGCCGCGCATGCCGATGTGCCCGTTGGCCAGGGCGAACACCGACTCGTTGACCGCCAGGGAGGCCATGTCGACGCCGACCTCGGTCAGCGACCACGGCTCGACCAGGAAGTGCGCGCGCCCCTCGGTCACGGCTGGCCGTCCAGCAGCTGCGCCAGGTCGGTGACGACGACGTCGGCGCCCTGTGCGCGCAGCTCCTCCGCCTGGCCGACCCGGTCCACGCCGACGACGTACCCGAACTCCCCCGCCCGCCCCGCGGCCACCCCGGACTGCGCGTCCTCGAAGACGACCGCCCGCGCCGGCTCGACGCCCAGCAGGCGGGCCCCGGCGAGGAAGGTGTCCGGCGCCGGCTTCCCGCGCAACCCCTCGCGCTTGGCCACCAGCCCGTCGACCCGCGCGTCGATCAGGTCGGCGAACCCACCGGCGGAGACGACGTGCCCGCCGTTGGCCGACGCGGTGACCACCGCCGTCGCCAGACCCGCGTCCCGCACGGCCCGCAGGTAGCGCATGGAGCCCTCGTAGACCTCGACGCCGTGCTCCTCGAGCTCGCGCAGCAGCAGCTCGTTCTTGCGGGTGGCGAGCGCGACGACGGTCGCGGCGTCGGCCGGGTCGCCGACGGCCCCCTGCGGCAGGGTGATGCCCCGGCTGGCCAGGAAGTCGCGGACGCCGTCCTCCCGCGGTTTGCCGTCGACGTGGCGGTTGTAGTCGTCGAGGGAGAACTCCCCCGCCACCGGGTCCCGGCGGCGCAGGAACTCGTCGAAGGTGCGCTTCCACGCGGCCTGGTGCACCGTCGCGGTCCGGGTCAGCACACCGTCGAGGTCGAAGAGGCAGGCCTGGATGTCGTCGGGGAGTCCCAGCACGGTGATCACGCTACGGGCAGATCCGGCCCGGTACCTCCCGGGCGGCAGTTGTTCTCCGTCCGCAGGGCGCTGGGTGACGGGATCACTGTAATGGCGTACCGCTCTGTTGGGGATAACGGTCGAGGCGAGAGCATGGACGCCGTCGCCGGGCACGCCGTTCCCGGGCTGCCTAGGGTCGGGGCCGGCGCGGCACCCGCTGCTCCCCCGGCACCGACCGGGCAGCTCCCAGCCCCAGGAGAGACCGCATGGCCGACCGCCCGTCACCGCCGAGCCCGTACGACTTCCTCCCCCAGGTCCCCTCGTTCACCGTCACCAGCTCCGACATCGCCTCCGGTGAGCGGCTGGCCCGGCCGCACGTGAGCGGGCTGATGGGCGCCGGGGGCGAGGACGTCTCCCCTCAGCTGTCCTGGTCGGGCTTCCCCGAGGAGACCAAGGGCTTCGCGGTCACCGTCCTCGACCCCGACGCCCCCACCGGCAGCGGGTTCTGGCACTGGGCCGTCCTCGGCATCCCCGCCTCGGTCACCGAGCTGCCCCGCGGAGCCGGCGACGACGCGGGCTCCGGCCTGCCCGCCGGCGCGGTGCAGCTGCGCAACGACGCCGGCCTCCCCCGGTTCGTCGGTGCCGCACCGCCGGCCGGGCACGGCACGCACCACTACCACGTGGTCGTGCACGCGGTCGACACCGACGACCTCGGCGTCCCGGCCGACGCGACGCCGGCGTTCCTCGGCTTCACCCTGTTCAGCCACACCCTCGCCCGCGGCGAGATCGTCGCCACCTACGACGTGGAGTGACCCGCGCCGCCCCGCTGGGGTCGCCCGTCGGCGGGCTCAGCGGGACGGCCGCTCCGCCACGCAGGTGGTGCCCACCCGGGCGAAGCCGGCCCGCTCGTACATCCGGGCGACGTCGTCGTCACCGGCGGAGAGGAACACCAGGTCGGCGGTCTGCCGGGCGTGGTCGACCAGCGCCGAGGTGAGCCCGGCGCCCAGCCCGCGGCCGCGGAAGCGGGGCAGCGTCGCCACGCCGACCACCTCGCTGACCTCGGTGCCGTCGACGTCGACCGGCTGGTGGCAACCGATCGCCACCGGCTCGCCGTCGTCGACGGCGACCATCATCACCGTGCGGCCGGAGGCGACCCGCTCGCGCAGCAGCTCCGTCGGCGGGACCTCCGCCGGCCCGGGGTCGGCCGCGGCCACGTCGGGGACGCCCGGGGGGCGATCGCCGGGAGGGCGGTCGCCGGTGTCCGGCCGGTCCGCCGGCGTGGCGAAGGCGAGGGCCGCCAGCCGCTGGTAGAGCCCCAGCCGCGGGTCGTCGGCACCGACGAGGTAGAGCCGCACCTCGTCCGGCAGCAGGATCTCGACCGGGTCGTCGACGACCAGCAGCGGCAGCTCCTCGACGTGCAGGCCGGCTGCCCGGGCCACCCCGGCCAGGCCGCGGCAGCGGTCGCCCAGCCACTCGACCGACGCCGGCAGCCCCGCGGCCTCCTGCAGTGCCACCGCGGCGCGCACGTCCTCGACGGCGACGGCGTCCTGCCCCGGGCGCGGGCGCGCCGGGTAGGGCCACTCGGGCAGGCCGATCGGCACGACGAGCCCGCCGACGGACTCGACCCGCGTCAGGCCGTCGGCCTCCGGCGCGAGGGAGAAGTAGCGCTCGATCCGGTCGAGGAGCCCGGTGGACGACACGCCCTGGACCCTAGACGCCACGGTGCCGCGGGTGGGCGGGCAGCCGTTCGGAGACCACCCCGTCGGGGGACCGGGTCGGGACGGACGGCACGATGGGCGGCGTGACGGCCGGAACGCGAGCCCAGGTCTCGCCCTTCACCGCCTTCGACCGCGACTCCTGGCGGGCGCTGGCGGCCGGCGGTGAGCTGCCGCTGGACGACGCCGACGTGCGCGCGCTGGCCACCCTCGGCGACCGCATCGACCGCGACGAGGTGGCCACGGTCTACCTGCCGCTGGCCCGGCTGCTGCACCTGCACGTCACCGCCAGCCGCCGGCTGTGGGCCGCGCAGACCGCCTTCCTCGGCACCCCCACGGAGAAGGTGCCGTTCGTGATCGCGGTGGCCGGCAGCGTCGCCGTCGGCAAGAGCACCACCGCCCGGCTGCTGCAGGCGCTCCTCGCGGCGGCACCGGACACCCCGCGGGTCGACCTGGTGACCACCGACGGGTTCCTGCTGCCCAACGCCGAGCTCGAGGCGCGCGGGCTGCTGGGCCGGAAGGGGTTCCCGGAGAGCTACGACCGCCGGGCGCTGCTGCGGTTCCTGGCCGACGTGAAGTCGGGCAAGCCGGCGGTGAGCGCGCCGACGTACTCCCACCACGCCTACGACGTGCTTCCCGGCAGCCGGCAGGTGGTCGACCGGCCCGACGTCCTGGTGCTGGAGGGCCTGAACGTGCTGCAGGCCGGCGGCGGCCGGGGCGACGGCCGGGTGCCGGAGGTCTTCCTGTCGGACTTCTTCGACTTCTCGGTCTACGTCGACGCGACCGAGGCCGACATCCAGCAGTGGTACGTGGAGCGGTTCCTCGCACTGCGCCGGACCGCGTTCGCCGACAGCGCCGCCTACTTCCACCGCTTCGCCGACCTCACCGACGACGAGGCCCGGTCGACCGCCCGCGGCATCTGGTCGGCGGTCAACGAGCCCAACCTCCGGCTGAACATCGCCCCCACCCGCTCCCGGGCACGGCTGGTGTTGCAGAAGGCGGCCGACCACTCGGTGCGCCGGGTGCTGCTGCGCAAGATCTGACCGGGCGCGCCCGCACCGCGGCGGCAGCTGGGAGAGCGCCGGGAGGCGGCCGCTCAGGGGCGGGGGCGCCGCACCGTCGGGCCGGCGGTCAGGCGGAGGCGGCGCGGCGACGGCGGCGGGCGGACAGCTCGTCGTCCACCTGCTGGCCGTGGGCGTCGAGCCGCTCGGCCGGCAGCTCGGCCAGTTCACCGGAGAGCTCGCGCAGGGCCCCGGAGACGGCGATGCCGAAGACCCCCTGCCCGCCGGCGAGCAGGTCGACGACCTCCTCGGCGGAGGTGCACTCGTACACGGTCGCACCGTCGGAGAGCAGCGTGATGTTGGCGAGGTCCTTGACCCCGCGGGTGCGCAGGTGGTCGACGGCCTTGCGGATGTTCTGCAGCGAGACGCCGGTGTCCAGCAGCCGCTTGACCACCTTGAGCACCAGGATGTCGCGGAAGGAGTAGAGCCGCTGGGTGCCCGAACCGGTGGCGGTGCGCACCGAGGGGGCGACCAGGCCGGTACGGGCCCAGTAGTCGAGCTGGCGGTAGGTGATGCCGGCCGCGGCGCACGCGGTCGGGCCGCGGTAGCCGACCTCGTCGGTGTCGACCTCGTCGTAGGCAGGCGCGCCGACCGCGGAGTCGCTGAACAGCTGCCCCTGCTGAGCCTCGCTGAACGGCCGGCGGCCGGAACCGTTGTCCAGGTCGCTCACGTCAGCGCCTCCTCCAGATCAGCACCCAGCACGGGGGACGTCGCCTGCTCGTGCCGGGACGGCCACCCGGGCGCGACCGTGGAGTCACAGCTGGGTGATTTCGCCTGACGGTAGGCCGGGGCAGGACACCGGTCAACCGCGGCGGGCGGCGTGTCGTCCCGCTCACCCGGAGGGGTGCCCCCTGTCGTCCTCGGCAGTCGTCACCGGGAACGGGACCGTCCCCACCGCGACCGGCTCAGGCGGGACCCCCGCCGGAACCCGAACCGGCACCGAAGTCCTCCGGGCTGATGTTGTCGAGGAACTCGCGGAACTTCTCCACCTCGTCCTCCTGCTCGTCGGGGATCTCGATGCCGACCTCGTCGAGCAGCGTCTCGGCGCCGAAGATCGGCGCCCCGGTGCGAACGGCCAGCGCGACGGCGTCGGACGGCCGGGCGCTGACGGTCCGCCCCTCCCCCAGCTGCAGCTCGGCGATGTAGATGCCGTCCTGCATCTCGGTGATGTGCACTGCCTCGACGGCGGCCCCCAGGGCGGTGACGACGTCCTTGAGCAGGTCGTGCGTCATCGGCCGGGCCGGGCGCACCCCCTGCTGCTCGTAGGCGATCGCGGCTGCCTCGACCGCGCCGATCCAGATCGGGAGATACCGCTCCCCCTGTGTCTCCTTCAGCAGCAGGATCGGCTGGTTGCCGGGCAGCTCGACCCGGACGCCGACGACTCTGAGCTCCTGCACGGTTGGCTCCCCTCCCGCTCCGCTGACCCTCCGGGACCGCACCGACGACGGCCCGCCCGGGCCGGTGTCCGCGGCGCTCCGCTGCGGACAACGGTACGCCAGGGCGCCCGCCGCCTCAGCCCCCGAGGACCTCGCGCAGTCGGGCCTCCAGCAGGGCGGTGTGCAACTGCACGGACAGCCCGGCCAGCTCCTGCACCTGCTCGGCGGCGCGGCTGCGGGCCTCGTCGGAGCGTGCCCGCAGCACCGGTGCCACCAACTGCTCCAGCAGAGCCGCCTCCCGGTCTGCCCCGGTGCGCCAGGCACGCAGGTGCCGGGCTTCCAGACCGTGCCGGGCCAGCGCGGCGGCGGCGCGCGCGACCGGCAGGTCGCTGGCCTGCAGCCGGCCGCGGCGGTCGGTGCCGACCAGGCCGAACTGCACGAAGTCGGCGAGCTGCAGCTCGTCCACGCCGGCGGCCTCGGCGAACTCGGCCGCCGGCATCGGCCCGGCGGCCGCCAGGGCCCTGTCGGTGGCGCCGCCACCGACCTCGGGTTGCCCGGGCAGCGGCTCGCCCCGGTCCAGCGCCTCCAGGTGCTCCTTGATCACCCGCAACGGCAGGTACTTGTCGCGCTGGGCGGCGAGCACGTAGCGCAACCGGGCCACGTCGGCGGCGGAGAACTTCCGGTAGCCGGACGGGGTGCGCTGCGGGTGCACCAGCTGCTCGGACTCCAGGTACCGGATCTTGCTGATCGTGACGTCCGGGAAGTCACCGCGCAGAGCGGTGAGCACCTCCCCGATCGTCAGCAGGGCACCGTTGCCCCCGGTGTCCCGCCGGGGCACCGCGCTCATCGTCCCGACCCGCCCCTCGTTCGCTCGTTCGGCGATCGCGGCCGCCCGGCGCCGGAGGGCGCCGGGCGACGCGGTCGGGTCAGGCGCCGGCGGTCTCGCCGGTGCGCGGGCCGGTCAGGTAGACCAGCCGGAACTTGCCGATCTGGACCTCGTCACCGCCGGCCAGCGAGGCCACGTCGACCGGCTCGCGGTTGACGTAGGTGCCGTTCAGGCTGCCGACGTCGTGCACGGTGAAGCCGCCACCCTCGCGGTGGAACTCCACGTGCCGCCGACTGACGGTCACGTCGTCGAGGAAGATGTCGGAGTCCGGGTGCCGGCCCGCGGTGGTGACCTCCTGGTCGAGGAGGAACCGGCTGCCGGCGTTCGGCCCCCGCTTGACCACCAGCAGGGCCGACCCGGCCGGCAGCGACTCGACGGCGCCGGCGTGGGCGTCGGCGGTGGTGTCGACCGCCTCGGGCTGCTCGCCGGAGTCGTCACCGCCGACCTTCGGGATGATGCTGGTCGACTCACCGACGCGCTCCTGGCTCAGCGCCGCCCCGCACTGGGCGCAGAAACGGCTGCCCTCGGGGTTCTGGTGGCCACATCGAGTGCAGAGCACGTCGGTCTCCTCCGGTGCAGGTGGCACCGCCGCAGCCTGGGGCCGCGGTCGGCCGGCGGACGACGAGCCGGACGGCCCGTCGCTGGTCGGCCACCGCGGGGTCGCGGTCGGGCCGGGGGTCATGGAACCAGCGGCCGACCCGGGGGTCAACCGCACGTACAGGGTGAGGGTGCGACCGCTCGGGTGGAGCGTCCGACCTCGGCGATGATGATAGTGATCGCGTCCGACGGTGGCGGGACGGGAGGGGCTGGGGTGGCGTCCAGCCCGCCCCGGGTCGCTCAGGAGGCCGCCACCAGGGGCTGGTGGGCCGCCGCGTCGAGCGGGCCGGCGGTCGGGTCCCCCCCCACCGCTGGCGGACGGTCACCTCCACCAGCCAGCCCGTGCCGCAGGGGTCGGCGTCGATCGTCTCCGGGGTGTCGCCCTCGCGCGGCGACCGCCGTGCGCGTCAGTCCGGGTCGGACGGCTCAGCGTGTCGAGGCGTGACCACCGGCCGCAGCGCATCGACCACGAGCAGCTCAGCCTGCCGGATGACCACGGTGCCCAGGCGTCGTGTCAACCGGTCGACCGCCCCGTTGGGGATGTTCAGCGCGGTCTCCATCGACTGCGGAGGGCCGATGACCAGCACCGTGTAGGGCTGCTCCACCGGTGTTCCGTCGATGGACAGCTCCCCCGGGTCACCGGTGACGTCGCTGTCCGGGCCGATGCGGACGCCGTCGATCTGCATGGTCTCCGCACCGGCACCGCGCAGCTCGTGGATCACGTTGATCAGCTCGACGGACCCGATCCGGCCCCCGGCGTCGGAGACGGTCATCTCCAGCCCCGGGCCCTGCGCCGGGAGCGTGCCGTTGAGCAGCCCGAGGGTCCGCGCGCGCTCCCGGGCCTCGGCCAGGGCGGCGGCCGATGCGCTGTCGGCGTTCCCCAGCTGTTCCTGGGCGGCCCGCTGGTCCTCGATCTGCTGGCGCAACCGCTGCTCGCGGGCGGTGAGGTCGTCGAGGATCCGGACCAGGTCCTCCTCCCGCTGGCCGGCCAGCGCGGCCGCGGTGTCGGCGCTGCGGACCTGCACCGCGAAGGCGAAGCCCAGCAGGAGGGTGAGGACGCTGATCAGGACCGCGGCGACCAGGCCCCGGCGCCCGCGGACGACCCTCCCCCGCCACGGGGCGGGGAGCGGGGTGGTGGCCGGTGGCCCGCTCCCGGCGGGGGCGCTGCCCGGGACCGGGTCCTCGCCGGCCGGTCGGTCCCCCGTGGTGCCCCCGGTCATGCCCGGAACAGGTGACGGCGGATCGCCGCCGCGTTGCCGAAGATCCAGATGCCGAGGACGACGACCACCGCGGTGGAGAGCTGCGCGCCGACACCCAACTGGTCACCGAGGAAGACGATCAGCGCGGCGACGACGACGTTGGAGACGAAGGAGACGACGAAGACCTTGGCGTCGAAGATGCCGTCGAACCGGGCGCGCACGCCACCGAAGACCGCGTCCAGTGCGGCGACGACGGCGATCGGCAGGTACGGCTGGAGCCAGAGCGGGACGCTCGGGTCCAGCACCAGGCCCAGCACCACACCGATCGCCAGTCCGATGATCGGGATCACGCGTCAGCCTCCGTCGGTGGGGGTCGATGGCGCGGACGGGCCCGGGCCGGTGGCGGGGTCGAGCACCGTGGCGTGCCGCAGTTCGGCACCGGTGCCGGCCGGCAGGTCGAGGGAGTCCTCGCGGACGTACTCGAACAGCAGGCCGAAGTCGAGCGTGTACTGCCCCAGCAGGCTGGCCTCCGGGGTGCTGAGCAGGTCCCGCGCCAGCGTGTCCGGGTCCCCGATCGCCGAGACCTCGTACGGGCTGGCCACCGGCCGGAAGTCGACGAGGATGGCGTCACCGGCCTGCCGGATGGCCGAGGTCGGCCCGAGGCGCTGCCCGTTGATGCTGATCGCCTCGGCGCCGACCGACCACAGCGCGTTCACCAGCTGCTGCAGGTCGCGGTCCTGGACGATGCCGCCGAGCTGCACCTCCGCGGACCCGCCGACCGGGTCGCTGTCCGACGGCGGTGGCGCGTTGCCCAGGGTCACCACGACCCCGGGCCCCTCGACCGCCACCGTCCCCGCCTGCTGCTCGGCCACGGCGAGCCGGTCCAGCGCCCGCTGACCGACCACGCTCGCCGCCAGCGCGTCCTCGCGGGCGGCGGTGACCTCCGCGGTCAGCCTCTCCAGCCGGCCGGCCAGCTCGTCGGTGGTGTCCGACTGCTCCACGATGTCCTCCCGCAGCGCCTGCCGCACCACCTCGCGTCCCTGGGCGCCGGCCGCCGCCTCGCGGTAGGTGACCGCGGCGAGGAAGCCGGCGACGGCCAGGGTGGCGGCGACCAGCACCTGCCCCCGCCGGCGGCGCAGCCACGAGCCGCCGGGCCGGGGGTGGGACGCCTCGCGGGCCGCGCGCGTGGCAGCGGCCTCCGCGTAGGAGGGGTCGAGCGTCTCGGCGAGCACCTGGTCCAGCAACGAGGACCCCAGCGACCGCGCTCCGCGCGGTGGGGCGCTCATCCCCGGGCTCCGGCGCGCCGGTCGCCGTGCAGCAGCCCGACGGCCTGCACGACATAGAAGACCCCGGCCAGCACGTAGAGCACCCCGCCCCAGATCGTGAGCGCGTAGGCGACCGGGCGGGCCACCGAGGCCAACGCCCCCGCGCCGTCGGCGAGCAGCAGCAGGGGGAAGGCGTACAGCAGCAGGAACGTCGCGGCCTTGCCGAGGTAGTGCACCTGCAACGGCGGCCATCCGGCCCGGCGCAGCACCAGCAGGGTCACCCCGAGCACCACCTCGCGGCCCAGCAGGACGAGGACGGCCCAGAGCGGGACGACGTCGCGCAGCGCGAAGGCCACCAGCGTGGCGACGATGTAGAGCCGGTCGGCGGCCGGGTCGAGCAGCGCCCCGAGCCGGCTGGCCTGCCCCAGCCGGCGCGCCAGCTTGCCGTCGGCCCAGTCGGTGAACCCGGCGACCATCAGCACGAGCACGGCCCAGCCGTCGGCCTCGGGGCCCAGCAGCAGCCAGAGGAAGACCGGGACCCCCAGCAGACGCACCACCGAGAGCGCGTTGGGCAGCGTGAACACCCGGTCGCCGAGCTGGTCCCGGTCCCACTGCCCCGACCGACCGGCCACCGTCGCCGGCCTCGCCCGGACCTCGGCTTCCTGGTCGTCCGCCGTCGTCATCCCCGCTCCCCCTCCACCTCGTGGATCAGGTTAGTGCTCCCCGGCGTCGGTCCCGGCCGCGACCGGCCCGGCTGCTCCCCCGGTGCCCGGACGGGCCAGCCGGGTGCTGCTCGACAGGGGTGAACCGCACCGGCGCGGGTAGGGCGGTGACCATGATCATCACTCGGCTCACCCCGGCCGGCCGCCAACCGCTGCTGCCGTGGCGGGGCACCGCGCCCGGCGACGGCAGCTGAGCGGCGGGCCCCCGGGTGGCCGGCGGGCACCAGCTCGCCCAGAGCAGCGGCCGGGCGTTCGGCGGCGCGTTGCTCTTCGCCCTGCCGCTCCTGATGACGATGGAGATCTGGCAGCTGGGGCTGACCATCCCGCGGTACCGCCTCGCCCTGCTCCTGGCGACCACCGTGCTGCTCGTCGTCTTCCTGTCCCAGCACTTCGGCGCCGGGTCCCCGGGGGTCGGCTGGCGCGGGTCGCTGGCCGATGCGGGGGTGGCCTTCGTGATGGCCGCGCTCGCCGCCGCCCTGGTGCTCGGGGTGCTGGCCGTGATCGAGCCGATGCGGGGCTGGCGCGACGCCCTGTCGGTCATCGCGATCGAGATGCTCCCGGCGGCCATCGGTGCCTCCTTCGCCCGCAGCCAGCTCGGCTCGGGCGGCCCGCGGGTGCCGACGACGACCTACGGCGGGGAACTGCTGCTGATGGCGGCCGGCGCCGTCGTGTTCGCCGCCAACATCGCCCCCACCGAGGAGGTCGTGCTGCTGGCGGCGAGGGTCGGTCCCTGGCACCCGGTCGCCCTCGTCGTGCTGTGCCTGCTGCTGATGCACGGTTTCGTGTACTGGGTCGGGTTCCGCGGCCAGGAGGAGGCCGTCGGCGGGGTGCTGCGCTCCTTCCTGACCCTGACCGTCGTCGGCTACGCCATCGCACTGGCCCTGTCGGCCTACCTGCTGTGGACCTTCGGCCGGTTCGACGGCGTCGGCCTGGTGATGGCCGCGACCGAGACCGTGGTGCTCGCCCTGCCGGCGAGCCTGGGCGCTGCTGCTGCCCGGCTGATCCTGTGAGGAGGAGCCCGTGAGCGAGGACGACGCGTGGGAACCGGGGAAGGACGCCGAGGGGGCGACCAGCCGCGGCGAGTACGCCCTCGGCGCGTGCGGCGCCCTCGTCGTGCTGCTGGTGCTGGGGTTCCTGGTCCACCAGGCCGTCGTCGTCCGGGACAGCGGCCCGCGGCTGTCGGTCGCCACGTCAGCGGTCGAGCAGGTCGACGGCGGCTGGGCGGTGCCCTTCGAGGTGCTGAACGACGGTGGCACGACGGCCGAGCAGGTCCAGGTGACCGGTGTGCTCTCCCGCGACGGCCAGGACGTCCAGCAGGCCACCGCCACGATCGACTACGTCGCACCGCACAGCCGGCAGTCCGGTGCGCTGCTGTTCTCCGTGGACCCGGGCAGCGGCACCCTCGAGGTGCGGCCGGCCGCCTACACGACCCCGTGAGGACGGTGCCCGAGCCGGGGCCTGCGCGTTCCCCCGGGCTGCCCGGTCGCGGCGGGCCGCTCAGGTGAAGGCGCTGACGCCGGTGACGGCGCGGCCGACGACCAGCGTGTTCACGTCGTAGGTGCCCTCGTAGGTGTAGATGGCCTCGGCGTCGGCGAAGAACCGGGCGACGTCGTGGTCGAGCAGCACGCCGTTGCCGCCGACGACCTCGCGTGCGAGCGCCACCGTCTCGCGCATGCGGACCGAGGTCCACGACTTCGCCATCGCCGAGTCCTGGTCCCGGTAGACACCCGCGTCCTGCTGCTGGGCCACGCGCACCGCCATGCCCAGTGAGGCGACGAGGTTGCCCAGCATGGTGGCGAGCTTCTCCTGCACCAACTGGAAGCCGGCGATCGGCCGCCCGAACTGCACCCGGGAGCCGGCGTACCGCAGCGCGGCCTCGTAGGCCCCGGCCTGCACGCCGGCGGCGAACCAGGCGACGCCCGAGCGCATGGACCGCAGCAGGTCGGCGACGTCGCGGAAGGAGGTGATCCGGGCCAGCCGGTCGTCCTCGGGCACCCGCACCCCGCGCAGCGTGACGTCGGAGTTCTGCACCATCCGCAGCGCCGTCTTGCCGGTGATGGTGGACAGCTCGACGCCCGGCGCGTCCCGCGGCACGAGGAAGGCCTTGACCTGGCCGTCGGCGACGTCGCGGGCCACCACGGCGAGCACGTCGGCGAGGACGGCGCTGCCGATCCAGCGCTTGCGGCCGTCCAGCACCCAGGTGTCGCCCTCCCGCCGGGCGGTGGTCTCCAGCCCGCCGGCCACGTCGGACCCGTGGTCGGGCTCGGTGAGGGCGAAGGCCCCCACCACGGCGAAGGAGTCGACCTGCGGCAGCCACCGGCGGACCTGCTCGGCGCTGCCGCCGCGCTCGATGGTGGTGCGGAAGAGCCCCGACTGGCCGTTGAAGAAGGTGGCCAGGGAGGCGTCGGTGCGGGCCAGCTCGAAGTTCCGGAACCCGGTGAACAGGGATCGCGGGCCCGTTCCGCCGGCGGTGAGCGCGGGTGGGGCGATGAGGTCCAGGTCGGCCAGCGGTGCGATGAGCTGCGTGGGGAACTCCGCGCGCTCCCAGTGCTCGGCCAGCAGCGGCCGCGCCTCGGCGTCCAGGAACCGGCGAAGCCGCCACAGCTGGCCGCGCTCCTCCGCGGTCAGCAACGCCTCGTAGTCCAGTGGATCGCAGCCGGCGTACAGCCGCTCCCCCACCTCGACGTCGGTCTCCCGGCCGGCGTGCTCGCCCATCCCTGCTCCCTGCCCCCTCGGCGGCGCCCCGCCATCGGGGCGGGTCCGCTCCACTGTCCACCACCCTGCACCGGCCGGTGCCGGGGTGGCCCTGGTCGCCGGCGTGGTGGTGCCGGTGACGCCGGGTCCGACGGCTGCCCGGCCGACGTGCACGGTTGGGCTCGGACGGTCGCCGACATCGGCGCGGGGCCGCCGGGATGCGGGCCGTTGAGATGAGGACCAGAACCTGGTCCGTAACGTCGGCCGCTGAGCTGGTTCTTGCCGTCGTTCCCCATGGGTGGTGCGTTTTTCGTCAGCTGCGGCGCTGGGCGATGAGCGCTGTCGTCATGACCGTTTCGACGAGAGGATCTGGCTGGCTGGCCAGGGTCTGGCGTAGGCGGGCTGCCAGCCCGTCTGGTTGGTCGAGCTGGAGTGCGCCGTGGGGCAGGGCGCTTCCGAGGTGGCCGATGACCCAATCGGGGTCGACGTGGTGTTCGGCCGACCAGCGGTAGACAGCGACGTCGAGTTCCAGGTCGCGCAGGAGGTCTGCGCGACTTTGCAGGGCGGTCTCGTCACTGCCGCAGGTGTTGCGTACCGGGTCTCGACCTTCTTCCAGGACGGCGCGCACGCTGGTCTGCCAGGGCGTGTGCCCCAGCCACAGGGGCGGGCCCTGGGTGATCACCGCGATGCCGCCACCTGGCCGCAGGAGTGCCGTCGCGGAGCTCAAGGCGGCGAATTCGTCCATCCAGTGCAGTGCGTTGCCGATGACGACGGCTCCGGCGCCGTGATGACCTGCAGTCAGAAGATGACGAAGCCGTGGGAGGTCGACATCGGAGCCCAGCACGGCCAACACGCCTGGTGCGGCTCGTTGATGCAGCCCGGTGAGCATGCCGGGTTCGGGATCGAGCCCGATCACGGTCGTGCAGTGCTGGCTGAGTGGGACGGCGAGCTGTCCGGTGCCGCAGCCCAGGTCGATGACGACGTCCTCGGCCCGTAAAGCCAGCAGACCCGCCAGCTCGGTTGCCTGGTCGGTGGGGAGGTCGCGTCGGTAGTGCGCATAGAGCCGGGAGGTGTCCCCGGCAAAGTCAACGCTCATGGTCGGTCTCCGTCGTTGTCGGCGCGGGGTGCGCGGGCCGTTCTTCGCTGCGTGGGTGGTTGGCGGCTCGGAGTGAGGGGGCAGTGAGCAGCGCGGGGACGGCGATGACGGCGGCGCTGGCCCAGAACACCGCGGGCAGGCTGCCGGTGAGGGTGGCGAGGAGGCCGGCGGCCAGGGCACCGAGAGAGGCTCCGCCGATCGCGACCATGGAGAACGCCGCATTGACCCGGCCCAGCAGCTGTGGCCGCTGGACGTCGCATGGACGACAACATCGCGTGACACACGGTGACCTACATCCCCCGTTTCTGGGCCGTGCTCAACGCTGCGGGGCCTCTCCGCGTGTGCGCAGGTCGGCTGACGGGTGAACCGGCCCAGAACGCGTGCCCGAGATCAACGGCCCGAATCTGGTGACGTCTGACGTCTATGGGCCGCTCTCGCTAGCCTGCGGGCGTGACCGTGGTCGGCTGGTGATTCGTGAGAGTCCCGCACACGCGATGGCCCCTCCTGCACTCTCCCTGGACATAAGGGGCCACATATCACCCGACCCCTCTGGGGCCGGGTTCTCTTGCCCTGACGACTACGGCCAGGCCGTCCGTCCGCCCCCTGACCGCTCCGAGTGCGCCAGAGCGCCCCCGGTTCCAGGCGCGGAGTGCGACCAGTGCTGCGCGCAGGCCCGACGGCGCCCAGTCGTCGCCGGCTGGTGACGAGGCCGATTCTGCTGTTCCGGTTGGCTGGGCGAGCCCGCTCCCTCGATCGGCGGCGATCGCTCACGGAGCTGCCGAGAGCCCGCTCCGAGCCTCGGCAGCCGACGAAGATCGTCAGTCAGCACTCACCTCAACGCTCGTCCGCAGCTCGAACCAGACCGTCTTCTCCGCCGTCTCCCGGCGGCGGAGAAGACCCCAGCGGCCGGCCAGCGCGCTCACCAGTTGGTATCCGCGGCCGTGTTCAGCTGTGAATGTTGGGTTGATCAGCATGGGTTCGCCGATGCCGGTGTCGGTCACGCCGACCCACAGCCACCCCTCGCCCGAGAAGAACTGCAGCTGCCCATGCCGTCCCCGCGCGCAGACAGAGGTTCGTCGCGCCGCTGCTGCCATCCAGGCCGTGACAGATCGGCAAAGGTGAACGCGAACCCATCCAGACGTCGTCGCCGTCCGCCGGCTGCACCGCCTCCGGCGCTCGGCCCGCGTCGCGGCCGGTCAATCGGTGCCGCCGATGACCGGCAGCGTTCAGCGACCCGTGGGTGGACCAGCCACTTGGGTGGTGCGAGGGGCGGCGCCCTGCGCCGCCTCCTTCTTGCGGTGGATCTGGGCGTACACCTGTGCTCTGAGTTCAGCGAAGCGAGGCGAGGACCGGGTGGTGAGCTGGTCGCGCTCATCGGGCAGGTCGATGCTCAGGTCCTCCCGGACGACGGTGGGTGAGCTGGACAGGATCAGGACCCGCTGGCCCAAGTACACCGCCTCGTCGATGTCGTGGGTCACGAAGAGGGTGGTGACGTGGAACCGGTGCCAGATGTCGCGGATCAGGTCTTCCAGATCCGCGCGGGTCTGGGCGTCGACCGCCGCGAACGGCTCGTCCATCAGCAGCACCTGCGGCTCATAGGCGACCGCCCGGGCGATTGCCACGCGCTGCTGCATGCCTCCGGAGAGCTGCCACGGGTAGGCGGTGCGCGCTTCAGCAAGGCCGACTGCAGCCAGAGACTCGTCGATGAGCTCGTCGCGACGGGCGGCGGGCAGCTTCTTCTGCTTGAGGGGCAGTTCGACGTTCTCCCGGACCGTCATCCACGGAAAGAGGCTGCGCCCGTACTCCTGGAAGACGACGGCCATGCCCGGCGGCGGTCCCTCCACCTTGTTGCCCTCGATCAGCACCTCACCGTCGGTCGGCTGAAGGAGGCCAGACATGATCTTGAGCAGAGTCGTCTTTCCCGAGCCCGACGGCCCGACGATGCAGACCAGCTCACCTGCGTCGACGGAGAAGGTCAGGTCGCGCACGGCCTCGACCGTTCGACCCTTGCCCTCGTAGACCTTCTTGATGCCGCGGACGTCGAGCATGAGTTTCCTTTCGACGGGTGTCGAGGTCAGGAGGAGCGCTGCGCGCGGCGCAGGCCGCGGTACCAGGCCAGCTGGCGGTTCTCCACGAGCCGGAACAGCAACGCCAGGAGGAAGCCCAGCAGGCCCAGCATGAGCATCCCCGCCCAGGTCTCGGCAATGGCGAAGCTGCGCTGCGCCTGGACCACCGCGAAGCCGAGCCCGTTCGACGCTGCGAACAACTCGCTGATGACCATCAGGATGATGGCCACCGACAGTCCTTGACGGAGGCCGGCGAAGATCTGCGGACTGGCTGCCGGCAGTACCAGCTTCTGCAACCGGGCACTTCCGGTGATGCCGTAAGTGCGGGCCGTGTCGCTGAGCACGCTGTCGACCGCGCGGACGCCTTCGACCGTGTTCAGCAGGATCGGCCACATGCAGCCGAACGCGATGACGATGATCTTCATCCCGTCGCCGATTCCCAGGACGAGCATGAAGATCGGAACCAGGACCGGGGGCGGGATGGCCCGGAAAAACTCCAGCACTGGTTCCAGGAAGCCTCGGACTGTCTGTGATGTGCCGATCAGTACACCGAGCGCGATCGAGACGATGGCCGCTGTGGCGTAGCCCGCGCTCAGTCGAAGGACGCTCGGGACGACGTCGGCGACCAGTCGCGGGCCGAACCATTCCTCGACCAGGCTGTCCAAGATCCGCGACAGTGGCGGGAAGAAGAAGTTGGTGCTGCCGGCGCTGAGGAACCACCAAGTGGTCAGCAGCACGACCGGCAAGCCCAAGGTGGAGGCGACTCTTCGCAGGAACCCGGTCATGCCGAGGTCTCCCCTCGTTGGGAGGGATGCCAGGACAATGCTCGTCGCTCCACCCCTCGGAACACCAGGTTGACCAGCACTCCGAGGATTCCTGTGACCACGACGATTGCATAGGCCGCGGCAATGGCGCCGCTGCTCTGGGCGACCGACAGCAGCTTCCCCAGTCCAGGGTTGCCGATGACCAGCTCGGATGTCACGGCGAGGATGAGGGCCACCGAGGCAGCCAGCCGGAGGCCGGTCATGACGTAGGGCAGTGCCGTGGGCCATGTCAGATAGCGGATCCGTGCCCAAGGGCTCAGCCCGTAGGCGCGAGCCGTGTCCTGGGTGACAGGGTCGACGTCCTGCACGCCGTACAACACCTGGATCAGCACCTGCCAGAAGGAGGCGTACACGACGAGCAGCAGCTTGCTCTCGATGCCCGTGCCGAACAGCAGGACGGCGATGGGGATCAGCGCGACCGACGGGATGGGCCGCAGGAACTCGATGGTGGAGGCGGTCAACTCCTGGGTGATGCGTGAGCTCCCGATCAGGATCCCCAGCACGATGCCTGCCACGGTGGCGATGGCGAGACCGAGCGCCCATCCGGTGAGCGTGTCGCTGACCGCCTGCCAGAACTCCGGGCGACCGAGCTGGTCCAGGATCGCAGCGCCGATCTCCGACGAGGGAGGGAAGTAGCGCCGCGGTAGGACGCCGATCCGCGGCAGGAGCTCCACCAGCGAGATCAGCGCGATCAAGCCCCCCAGCCCGAGAACGGCCTGCGGGATGGGGCGCCGCCCTTCGGACGCCGTCGGCGCTGCCTGGTCCGAGGGCGCGCCCGAGTTGCCTGGGCTGGTCACCGGCGCCGCTGACCGCGTCATGGGAGCACCCCGTCTCCGTCAGGCCGAGCGCCGATCAGCTCAAGCGGGCGACGTGTTGCAGAAGTCGACCCCATGCCCGCGACTGCGAGCAGCAGGGGGGCAGCCAGCGGTACCAGCTTCCGTCTCATGGTCTTCCCTCGAGTCGATGGCATGACTGTGTCCGGACGGCGTCGGTACGCACTGCCCCCCTGCAACGCATCACTCTTCGGGCAGCAGCCCGTCGACGTCTGCGTCCTCCTCGAGAAGGCCGTACTGGACCATCAGTTCGCCCAGCTGCTCCAGCTGGGCGCGTCGCAGGTCCGTACCGAACTCCTCCAGCTGGACGTTGGCGGCCACCTCAGGCGGCAGCTGCGGCAGGACCTGGTCGATCTGGGCCTTGACCGCATCGGGGTTCGCGTCGGCGAACTCGAGGGTCTCCTCCAGGGCAGCCGTCATGTCCTCGGCGAGCTGGGGGTCGGACTGCAACATCTGTGCGGAGGTGAAGAACAACTGCGTGGGGTGGCCTGCCACCGACTCCTTGCTCGAGTAGGTGACCACCGTGTTGCCCTCGGCCTGCAGGCTCCCCAGGAAGGGCTCGGGCACCCAGACTGCGTCGACGTTGCCCTGGGCCAGAGCAGCCGGCATGTCGGGGAACGGCAGTTCGACGAACTGCACCGAGTCAGGGTCGCCTCCGGCCTGACTGACCGCCTCACGCACGGTCACGTCTCCCATGCCGTTGAGCGTGTTGATGGCCACCCGCTGGCCGGCGAGGTCAGCAGCGGACTGGATCCCGGAGTCGGCGGCGGCCACGACGGCGTTGATGTCCGTCTCACCCTCGGTGAGCGCCGAGGTCCAGTGGGCAATGACCCGCACATCAAGGCCCTGAGCGCGCGCCTGCAGCAGGGAGACGGGGTTGCTCGTGGCGAAGTCGATCTCACCGGCCATGACGGCCGGCAGGAGTGCGGCACCGCCCTGGCCGGTCTCGACGGTGAGCTCGATGCCGCGGTCCTCGAAGAACCCCTCTTCCATGCCGGCGTACAGGGCGGCGGTGGGGAGGATGGGCAGCATGCCGACGGTCACCTGGCGGAGCTCACCGTCGGCCGTGGTGCCGCCGGAAGCGGTGCCACCCCCCTCATCGCCCCCTCCGCAGCTGGCGAGGACCAGCATCGATGCTGCAGCCACTGCGGGGATCCACTTGCGGTCCATGGGCTCTCCAAGACGTGGAAGTGTGAGGTCGTCAACGTTTGACACCGTGGATGATGCACGTCACAAGCCAGTGGCGCTAGACCCCGCAGGCCACGAATCGATCACGACAGTCAGGCGGGGACGGCGCCTGGCTTGCCGAGCGCGATCCGGCTCAGCAGATCCCGCAGCAAGAACTGCTCGGTGGGGGTCAGCTCCTTGAGCTGCTGGGCCACGGCCGCACGGACGAGCCTTTCCGTCTCGGCCCGCAACGCCTGGCCCGCGGGCGTGGCGCGCACCAGGTTCGTGCGTCGGTCACTCTCCGATCGCTGGCGCCTGACCAGGCCCATTGAGGCCAACTCGTCCACCAGGAGGACCACCTGACTGGGATCCCGACCGAGCACCTCGGCCAGGTCGCGTTGGCTGACGCCGTCGGTCGCCCCGCAGGCCAGGAGCAGCACGGAGTAGGACCGGACGCGCAGGCCGTGCGGCGCGAGAGCCGCATTGTTCGCGCGCACGATGAGTCCGCTGGCCCGCGAGAGCAGGAAGCCGACGTCATCAGTCAGATCAGTCGGGTTGACGCTCGGGTCCATGCTGCCTCCATTAATTGACATCCTCCACCTTATCCTCTTAGCGTCAGGCCAGCGGTGCTCGCACCACCAGCCGTGCCGCTCAGCCGCACACCGTCATCCTCGAGGAGCCCGCCTTGAACCTCTCCGGCAAGGTCGCCATCGTCACCGGCAGCGGCAGGGGCCTCGGGCTCGCCTACGCCACCGAGCTCGCCCGCGCAGGTGCAGCTGTCGTGGTCAACGACGTCGATGCTGACGTCGCCGCAGCCGCGGTGAGGACCATCACCGACGCCGGCGGGAAGGCCGTCGCCGTCGCAGCGGCGGTGGGGTCCACGGAGGCCGCACAGGCGCTCGTGGACGGCGCAGTCGAGGCGTTCGGTCGAGTCGACGTGCTCGTCAACAACGCCGGCATCCTCAGGGACACGACGTTGTGGAAGATGACCGACGAGCAGTTCGACGCCGTCATCTCGACCCATCTCCGAGGAACGTTCACCTGCACGCGCGCGGCAGCCATCCGGATGCGAGAGCAAGGTGAGGGCGGTCGGATCATCTGCGTCGGCTCCCCCACCGGCCAGGTCGGCAACTTCGGGCAGACCAACTATGCAGCGGCCAAGGCCGGCATCGTCGGGATGGTGCGCACGTGGGCGATGGAGCTGGCCCGCGCGCAGATCACGGTCAACGCGATCGTGCCGGTCGCCGCGACGGGGATGACCGAGACGGTGCCGTTCCTCAAGCCCTACGTCGACGCACTGAAGGCTGGCGAGTCCCTGCCGCCGTTCGCCCGCCGGGAGCTGGGCTTCGGTGCGCCCGAGGACGCCGCCGGAGTCGTGGCCTTCCTCGCCTCTGACGCAGCCGCCGGGATCACCGGGCAGGCCGTGGGCATCGGCGGCGATCGGCTGGCCTTGTGGAGCCACCCAGCCGAGGTCGTGGTCGAATTCGCCGATGGCACCGGCTGGTCGGCCGACGCCATCGCAGATGTCTGGCCGACCCACTTCGCGGCGGCCCAGCAGACCGTCGGCCAGCAGCTGCCCGAGCCGCCGAAGTGAGCACCCTGGATCTCGATGCCCTGGTCGCCATCGACGTCCACGTGCACGTCCACGCGGACTCGCACGGCCACCTCGCGCTGGACGACGAACTCAACGCAGCCGCCGCGAAGTACTTCAAGGGCGACCCCTACGACCCCACCGTCCCAGAGATCGCCGCGGACTATCGGGGCAAGAAGATGGCGGCGGTGATCTTCACCGTTGATGCGGAGGCGGCCACCGGGCACACGAGCCTCTCGAACGAGGAGATCGCAGAGGCGGCGGCGCAGCACCCCGACGTGCTCATCCCGTTCGGCTCCGTCGACCCGGCACGTGGCCGAGCCGGTGTGCGGCTGGCGAGGCGCCTGGTCGAAGACCACGGCGTCCGCGGCTTCAAGTTCCACCCGAGTCTGCAGGACTTCCTCCCCAACGACCGACGGGTCTACCCGCTGTACGAGGAGCTGCAGAGTGCCGGCGTGCCGGCACTGTTCCACACCGGCCAGACCGGCATCGGGTCCGGATTGCCAGGTGGCCGCGGGATAAAGCTCCGCTACTCCGACCCGATGCTGCTCGACGACGTAGCGGCCGACTTCCCTGACCTGACGATCATCATGGCCCACCCGTCCGTGCCCTGGCAGGACGCCGCCATCGCTGTCGCCCAGCACAAGGCGAACGTCTACATAGACCTGTCCGGCTGGTCGCCGAAGTACTTCCCGCCTCAGCTGGTCCGTGCTGCCAACACGCTCCTGAAGACCAAGGTGCTGTTCGGGTCGGACTATCCCCTGCTGCGCCCCGAGAGGTGGGTCGAGGACTTCGAGCGCCTGGAGATCCGCGATGAGGTGAAGCCGCTGATCATGAAGGAGAACGCGATCCGCGCACTCGGACTCCGCCGTGCGTAACGGCGGTCTCGGCTCGTGGCCGGAGCGTCGCCTGCGGATCTCCCCGGATCGGGACGCCATCTGGTTCGAGGGGGAAACCGTCTCCCACGGCCAGTTCGCCGAGCGGGTACGCCGCACCGCAGCCGCACTGGCCGCCCTGGGGGTGCGTCGTGGCGACCGGGTGGCCTGGGTCAGCTTCAACCACCCGTCAGCGCTGGAGACCCTGTACGCCTGCGGCCAACTCGGCGCCATCTGGGTACCGGTCAATGCCCGGCTGACCACCCCCGAGGCCCAGTACGTGCTCGCCCACTCCGGAGCCAAGGTGGTCGTGCACGGCCGCGACCGCGGCATCGTGGCCGACGCGCTGCGCGACCACCTGCCGGACGTGTCTGCGTGGGTGGCCGCGGAAGAACCGCTCGAGGGCGGGCAGGACTCGTGGGCCTACGAGGAGCTCCTGGCGTCAGCTGATCCACAACCCCGTGACGAGCCGGTGTCCCTGGAGGACCGGTGCCTGATCATGTACACCTCAGGCACGACCGGCCGCCCCAAGGGTGCAGTGCTGACCCACGGCAACATGACGTGGAATGCAGTGAACCAGTCGTTGGGCTTCGGATTCGGGCCCACGGAGCGCACCCTGGGACTGGCGCCGCTGTTCCACATCGGGGGACTGAACGGCACCCTCAATCCCACCCTGCTCCAGGGAGGGTGCGCCGTCATCGTCCGCGGTTTCGATCCAGCCGGGACGCTGGCAGTGATCGAGGAGCAGCGGATCAACTCGTTCTTCGCCGTGCCGACCATGCTCGATGCGATGGCGCGTCAAGCGGAGTTCGCCACTCGCGATCTGTCCGCGCTGCGCACGATCGGTGCCGCCGGGGCACCGCTCCCACTGCCCATCTTGCGCACGTGGCAGGACCGGGGCGTGACCATGCAGCAGGGCTACGGGATGACCGAGGCGTCGCCTGGCTGCACGGCGCTGGACTCCGTCGACGCCGCGCGGAAGATCGGGTCGGCGGGGAAGCCGCTGTTCTTCACGGACCTGCGAGTGGTTCGCGCCGACGGCACCGACGTGGAGGTCGACGAGATCGGCGAAGTGCTGGTTCAAGGTCCCAACGTCATGGCGGGCTACTGGAACGACCCAGAACGCACTGCCGAGGCGCTCGTCGACGGCTGGTACCACACGGGAGACGCGGGTTCCTTCGATGAAGAGGGTTACCTCTACATCCGGGATCGCTACAAGGACATGATCATCTCCGGTGGCGAGAACGTCTATCCCGCCGAAGTGGAGTCCGCCCTCCTGGAGTTGCCCGGCGTGCTCGAGGCCGCCGTCATCGGCGTCCCTGACGTCACGTGGGGCGAGGTGGGGCTCGCCCTCATCGTGCCGGCGCCCGGGCGACCGGAGGACCCGGACGCCGTTCGTACCGCCTTGCGGGAGCGGCTGGCCGGCTTCAAGGTGCCTCGACACGTCGAGTTCGTCGACGAGTTGCCCAAGACCGCCACCGGCAAGGTGCGCAAGCCCGACCTACGTACCCGTTACGCCCGCCACGAGGAGCCCACTACATGACCACCACCACGACCACCCTCGCCGAGCTGCCTGCGCTCAAGGGCAAGCAGCTCGGCGTCAGCGACTGGGTCGAGATCCCGCAGGAACGGGTCAACCTGTTCGCCGACGCGACCGACGACCAGCAGTGGATCCACGTCGACGTGCAGCGAGCTCAGGCAGAGAGCCCCTTCGGCGGGCCGATCGCGCACGGCTACCTGACCCTGTCTCTCCTCATCCCGATGTGGTCGCAGGTCCTCACGGTCACGGACACGAAGATGGCCGTGAACTACGGGCTCAACAAGGTCCGTTTCCCGGCGCCCGTGCCCGTCGGCTCGAAGGTCCGCCTCACCGCAACGCTCACCGACGTCGAGGAGATCAAGGGCGGCCTGCAGCTCACGGTCGCGGCCGTCATCGAGCGAGAGGGGGGCGACAAGCCGGTGTGCATCGCGGAACCCGTTTTCCGGTTCATGGCCTGAAGTCTTGGTGGCCCACCTCCCGGGCGCACCAGGAGGTAGGCCACCGTCGCGACCAACTCCGGCTCCGCCCTTCGAGTACCGGGGGGCGAAGCCGTTGTGCACACCCCCCTTCCGCATCGTGCCGGCTCCCCGGCCTGGCTGACTACAGTGGGCTGGCAATCCGACCATGCCAGAAGCCCGGCCCGGCCTGCTGGCCAGGAACCGGAGGACGGCTGTGCGGACGGGAACAGACGGTCGCGATGAGCCCGGGGCGTGGGCGGCGGGGTCACGGGCCCGGTCGGAGCAGCCCGCCAAGCCCCAGGAACTCCTGCTGGCCTTCCTGGGCGCACTGGTGCTCGACGTTCATCCGCGGCCTGTGCCGACCAGCGTCTTCATCGACGCACTGGCGGCTTGTGGCACGAGCAGCGCCGCCACTCGAAGCGCGCTGACGCGGCTCGTCGAGCGAGGGCTACTGGTGCGCGGACGAGTCGGGCGCGTGACGGAGTACGGGCTGACCGGAACCGGCCTGCAGCTGCTGCGCGAGGGGGAGGCACGGGTCCTGTCCCCCCACCCGTTCGACCGGGAGGGCGGCGAATGGACGCTCATCAGCTTCTCGATGCCGGAGACGCGCCGCGACGCACGGCAGCGGCTGCGGTCTCGGCTCATGTGGGCGGGCTTCGGGTGCCTGCGGGATGGATTGTGGATCGCGCCTGGCCTGGTCGACCTGGCGCAGGTTGGCGGCGGCCGGGATGCCGAGCACGCGACCTTGGATGCGTTCGTCGCACAGTTCGTCGAGGGCACCGACATCGCAGGCCTCATCCGGCGCGCCTGGGACATCCCCGCCCTGCGTGCCGCGCACGACCGCTTCATCCGGCTGTGGGATGGACCTGCCCCTCCCGACGAGCGGGCAGTTCCGTTCCTGACGGCCCTGACCGCCGACTGGTTGCGCCTCCTTCGCGCCGATCCCGTGCTCCCCACGGCCCACCTCCCCGAGGACTGGCCGGCCGCGTCGTCGGCCGAGGTGTACCGCCGCGTTGCCGGCCAGGTCGAGCCGGTCGCCAGGCTGGCCTTCGCCGGGGCGTTGGCTGCCGCTGCCAGCCGTCGTTGAGCCAGCGTCGACGGTCGCCCTGGGAAGCTCGTGACCGCGGGCGGATCGGTCACGGCCGTGAACGGCCAGTCGCTGGAACGAGTGCCAGCAACCGAGAAGTGGGGGGGGGGGGGGGGGGGGGGGGGGGGGGGGGGGGGGGGGGGGGGGGGGGGGGGGGGGGGGGGGGGGGGGGGGGGGGGGGGGGGGGGGGGGGGGGGGGGGGGGGGGGGGGGGGGGGGGGGGGGG